>CALHZE010000288.1 GCA_938040915.1 uncultured Bacteroidia bacterium
AGGCACGGGATTCTGAATCCCGCATGCGTTGGTTCGAGTCCAGCTACCCCAGCCAGTGACTGTTCGCACCGCGATGGCGCGGTGCTTTTTTATCCCTTGGGGAAAACGGAACGCGCCGCCTAAAATTTGATGTCGTGGGCGATGGTCTGATCGCTTTTCCCCAAAACCCAGCCCAGTACCTTAATCTCCGCGTAGAGCATGACCCGCTGTTCCCGGGGATCCACTTGCGCCCGGGTAAGTTCTTTATATTGGGCGATCTCCTGCTCGTAGCGGGCACGGATCGTGGAGGGACTGCGCATTTTCTCCCGATGATCCGCCGCATAGGCTTTGCTGCTGATGATGTCTTTGTACGTCATATCGCACATCCTCTTCCTTCTTTTTCTTCTCTTCCTTTCCATCTTTCGTCTTCTTCCTCGCAGGGTTATCCACCTCCACCTGAATATCCTTCAGCGCCTTACGAACAGGTTCTTTCCACGTAACCACGATGTGTGGATGCTTCAGGGAGTCGGCACAGACATCCTTTTCGTTAGCCTCCATCTTAGAAGAAATCACCGTGCGGAAAGAAAAGATATCGCCCAAATCAAGCGAACCACCCAGCGTAACCACCTCACGCGTAATGTTCTTCAACGTGATAAGCACATTTCTAACATCACCTTCACTCAGCGACGTCTCACGAACAATCCGATCAACAAGCCATGAAGACGAAAATCTGTTAGTAGCCTTAGGAACAGCACTATAGGCCTTTTGTCCCTTTCTAGGACCAACTCGGAGAATGCTCTCTTTAACTTTAAAACTAATCATAATTCAAAGATTTTAGGTTTTTAAATATGGGGCGCAACCCGTGAGCTACGCCCCGTTGTTAATCACAATATTCTATCTATTTTCCTCCTCTATTTTCCTTGCTTGTGGACTTTAACTTAAACTCCTTTCCTACTTTAACTTAAAGTATCGTCCTACTTTAACTTAAAGTCCTTTTGCACTTTAACTTAAAGTCCTTTTGCACTTTAACTTAAAGTCCAAAAAGCCGTTCTCTACCTAACTTCGCTCCCTCTTCTTTACTTCCTTTTCGTTAGACTAGAGAGGGGGCAGAGCTGCTTACTCAAACACACCAATTCTAAGCCCGTTAGTGCGAACTCCATATGCTATAGCAGCGGTATTATTAGTGAAATCTAGACTGTATGCATAGTAGTAACCAGGCTTTGGGTTAGAACTAGATGTCCAATAGTAGCAGGCGGAACCAACCCAGTACAACTGTCCAAAGATGTAGACACCCAAGGCAGGTAGATAAAAGTAATTACTTAGATCGGCATCAGAAGGAACACCAGAGTTAATACTGCTACTGGTGTTGCTATAAGTCTTGTGTGTTGTACGTAAATCTGTTGTATTATCTGCAGATATTTCAGTGTCGTATTTACCTTCTGCTATCAACACCGACTTC
>CALHZE010000289.1 GCA_938040915.1 uncultured Bacteroidia bacterium
CTTACCATTGGCGCGGGAAAAGGCTCGGTGTTGCAGGGCGAGATGGCGACCGTCCCGTGGGAACGCGGGCTGTGGGTCGCTGCCGACGTGCAACTCTCGGCAGATGGCGTGTTTGTCTCGCTGGGGCAGGCAGTCCCGCTACAGGCAGTGCCTTACGCCCTTTATGCGAACTCGGTACCAGTGGTGAAGGGAACAAAAGCCGGTAAGGAGGCGGGAAGGGCGATTTTCCAAGTCCAGAGTCATGAGGGGATGCCGCTCTTTTCGGTCTACGAAGAGGGGGTTACGTTGAATGTGCCGATGGAGAGCACGCGCCGTCCGCGCGGAGGGTTTGCTGTGCGTTCCTTCCGTCGTGCGTTGCGCGGCGAGTCGCCCGTTTACACACTGACCGATCGTCTTAAAATTGCAGACGGGGCGTTTCAAACCTTGGTCGATCCCGAGAGCGAAACGCGCCGTCCACGCGGAGGGTTTGTCGTGATGACGCGCCCTCCTTTCCGCGGCGAGACTCCGAAGAACGATTTGACTCAAAAGCTCTTGCAGGTAGCAGCTCACGAAACCTATCTCACGATAGACAAGTGTGATGTGGGGAGCACGTTTCAGTTCCGTGAGCGTGCGGCGACAGACCAGATTGTGATGAATATTACCAAGGAAGGGAAGATCGAGACGCTTGCTAAGAAGGAAGACGTGATCGTGAAGCCGCGTCTCACACACCGCGAAAATGGGCTTACGCTGTTCTGGCCTTTCCCTGATACCTACGGCGTTGGGGCTACTGCCCAGTCTTTCGGTTTCACTAACCTCATCCGTTACCGTATGCCGGTGGTGAAAATGGGGAATAAGCCTGTAAACAACGAGAACTTGGAGATCGAGGTCGTCGATGACCCGAAAGACTCTCGCAAACTCTCTGATTATATCAAGGCGGGAACCTACACCACAGGCGAAACAATGGTCGCGATCAAGCAAGTTAAAGGGGTGATGTTAGCCGAAAATTTCAAGTTGCTCCCTGACTTTGTCTTCCCAAAGGGAAAGATCCGCATCCGCACCACAGGGCTGGAAGAGAACAAGGAAATCAACTTCGCTATCCCCGAGGGAATGAAAATGCTCTCCCCCGATAAGGAAAATATGGTGTTGGGCGTAGGGATCGGCTTTGACGGAAAGGAGAATCATTACACCTACAACAGTGCCGACCTGCACAATGGGATGGCGCTAGATATTATTTTTACCGAGCAGCGGACTCCGGATGAGAAGGTCTCGCACACCGACGGAGCTAATCTCGTCGATCTCTTTATGAATCTGGGCATGACGTGTCGCCCAGTGGGGGCGTGTGCCGATTATCTGAGGGTGGAAAAGACCTCGGCAAAGGACGTGAAATCGTATTTTAAGCTCATCGTCACCGACGTGACGAAACTCAGGGCGTCAGTGGACGTGAGCGACCCGACGAACCCCAACACGGTGATTGATCTAGAGATCATCTTCCCCGATGGGCTTTACGAGTCGGTGCGCACGAGTACGGCACTCATCATCCGTTAATGGTGGGTGCGCGTTTTTCCTCAAAAAAGTTTATCTTTGTTGCGTTCTATAGCCGGCGATGGCGCTCGGTATCGCTAAATATTAAGAGGGTACGTCAATGAGAATTTCGTGGAAAGAGTTTACCGTGCTTGCGTGCACAGTGCTTTGCAGTTGGAGTTTTACTGGTTGCCATAACGGAACGACACCCGCAAACCAGAATGGGCGTGAGGGGCTCACAACCGAGATCGATGGGGCTATGGAAGGGCGTCTGTCTGCCAACTACCCCATCCCATCGTTGGCTGATCTTACAGCGCGCTTGCAAAAAGCGGGCGTCGGTTATGTGATCGACGCGGGGAGCGACCCCAAAAATGCCTCGCGCTATATGACCTCTACCTCCCGTGCGGTCAATCTCGGGGTGTATGGCTCTGACCTGCTCTATGCTTCTACGTATGGCATCAAGGCTGACGTGAGCCGTTACCTCGCAGCCGTGTTAACCCTTTCACAGGAATTAAACATCCATATTTCCCTACTCGAGGCGCTGAATAAGCAAGGCGAGGCGGGGCTAGACAACAAAGACTCGGTGCAAAGCTGCACGACAAAGTCGATCTTTGAGGCGTATGCCCTTTTCTGTAACTCGGATATGCAGGAGGAAGCTATCTTGTTCCTTGCCGGTGGGTGGTTGGAGTCTATCTACATCGGTTCGTATATCGCGAGTCTGAGCCAGACCAATGACGAGGTGGTCGATCTCCTCCTGCAACAACAGCAGGCCTTTGACACCATCCGCAAGCTCTTAAATGATCATAAGCGTACGGAGGACGGCGCATTTGTCCTCGCGCTCTACAATGAGATCGCTCCGGCTTACGAAGACCTTAAAGCCTCGCCCAAGAATGAGACCAAGACGCGCGCCTTGGCCGACACGCTAGAGTCTACGCGTGCACGCCTCCTAAAGTTGGGGTTAGAGTAGGTGAGGTCACTAACTCTCTCCTTTAGCGTTAGAGATCGCTCACCACGAGTCGCCCTCACTTTTCTGTTGAGGTCTTGGAAAAGGTGAACTTACAGCAAACATCGGCACGCGAGTTTCGCGGGATACGAAATAGGGAATCCGTCCTCCGAGGTAGAGAGGGCGGATCTCACTTGTTTAATCCGCATCGGCTATGAGCGAACGAGTCCTCAGGGCACTTATGCAGCTCTTTGCTATCGTGGGCGGCTCGGCGGCTGACAACGAGAAAGCAAAACGTTTTCAGCGTTCGAATGTGGCGCTATTTTTGAGGCATCAGATCGCCTCAAGTCAGGTGAGTGTCTATCTCGCTATCTATGACGAATATTTCAACGAGCACGCCGAGCGTCTCCTCGCGAGTCGGAACTCCCCTAAGCGGCGTTCGCGTAGCAGTGTCCGCATCATTCTGATTTGCGAGGGCATCAACAAGGAGTTGGAACTTGAGCAAAAGTTCGTCGTCTTGGCGCGTCTCATCGAGTTTGCGCGCAAGAGTGGCGAGGGGGTTGATAGTCAGCAGTTAGAATTTATTACAGGGGTTGCCGACGCCTTCCACATAGAGCGAGAGGAGCTCGCCGAGTTGCTCTATTTTGTGAGCAAAGAGACCTTCCTACCTGCGCAAGAATGCCCAACGGCGCGGGTGGTGCACGTGGTAGCGCCCGATGTCGACGCGACACCGTTTTCTGATCACCTCGTCTTGCTCCGACGTCACTTAGACGGCGAGTTGCAGATTCTTAATCTGCAGCGGGCTCATCTCTATTTGTTGCGCTACATTGGTCATTCGTTGCTCCATCTTGCTGGTCAGCCGATTCAGCCGAGTCTTTTATACGCTTTTAGCGTTGGGGCGAGCATCCGAGGGCAGAACGTCGCCCCCATCTATTATGCTGACGTGGTGGAGTGTTTTGCCCCGCCGTCGGTGCGCAACAAGATCCGTTTGGAAGTCGAGGAAGTTTCCTACAAGTTCCTCAACGGAGCGTATGGGTTGAGAAACATCTCTTTCCGGCATAATGGGGGACAGCTGGTCGGGATACTCGGTTCGTCAGGGGCTGGAAAGTCGACGTTGCTGAGCATTTTGAACGGATCGAGCGCCCCCTCCGCAGGAAGTGTCTTAATCAATGGCACAGACATTCATCGCGAGCCGGCTGAGAAGGAAGGAATCTTGGGGTTTGTCTCACAAGACGACCTGTTGATAGAGGAACTCACGGTATATCAGAACCTTTATTACAGTGCCAAACTCTCTTTTTCAGATAAGACCGATGACCAATTGCGGCGCATGGTCGATGAGCGCCTGCGAATGCTCGGGCTCTATGAGGTGAGAAACCTCCGCGTGGGAAATCCGTTAGACAAGAAAATTAGTGGGGGGCAGCGCAAACGTCTGAATATCGCGCTGTCTCTTATCCGCGAGCCGTCGATTCTTTTCCTAGACGAGCCGACCAGTGGGCTCTCCAGTCGCGACAGCGAGAACGTGATGGAGATTCTCAAGGAGTTAACCCTCCGCGGTCGTCTGGTTTATGTGGTGATACACCAGCCGTCGTCAGACATATTTAAGATGTTTGACTCGATTATCGTGTTAGATACGGGCGGCTATCTCATCTATTATGGCGACCCCGTCGAGTCGATAGAGTATTTTCAAAACCAGAGTCGCTACATCGGTTTGAGTGAGGCGGAGTGCTCTGTGTGTGGAAATGTCAACGTCGAGCAGATCTTTGACATTGTCGAGGCGCACGTGGTCGATGAGTATGGGAATGACACGCGTGTACGGCGCACCCTCCCCGAGGAGTGGCGTGAACGATTTGAGGAGTCGCGGACGCGTCGCCGGAAGTCGGCACACGACATCGTGGGAATCGTCCCACCGATTCGGGTAATCCCTCGTTCGAGTAAGATCCCCTCGGCGTGGCGACAGTTAAAGACGTTCGTCGTGCGTGACGCATTAGCCAAGCTGGCGAATGCGCAGTATGTGATTATCAACATCCTCGAAGCACCGCTTTTAGCGCTACTGCTCTCTACCATCATCCGCTATTATGATGTCGCCAAAGAGGGGGCGACGTATACCCTGATGGACAACGACAACCTGCCTGTGTATATCTTCATGGCGGTCATTGTCGCTTTTTTTGCGGGGATCACCGGAAGCGCCGAGGACATCATCAAAGACCGGAAAATAAAACAGCGGGAGTCTTTTCTCAACCTGAGTTGGGGGGCATATCTCTGGGCAAAGATGTGTAACCTCGTTATTTTGGCTCTTTACCAGTCGCTGATCTTTACCCTGATCGGTAACTGGGTTATGGGGATCGACTCTGGTTTCCTTTACTACTTTGCGGTGCTCTTTGTGACGTGGGTCTCTGCGGGGACGCTCGGTTTGCTCATCTCTGATAGCTTTAAGACGGTGGTCACGATCTATATCTTGATACCGTTTCTGGTCATTCCACAGATTATCTTGAGTGGCGTATTGGTGCGTTTCGACCGCCTAAACCCCTCGTTTACGAGTTATGAGAAAGTGCCGTGGTATGGCGAGCTGATTGTTACGCGTTGGGCTTATGAGGCGCTCGCGGTACAGCAGTTCCGTAACAATGACTACACACGGCCGCTTTACAACTATGAGCAATTGATTAGCCTTGCCGACTATAAGCGGAACTATTGGTTGCGCGCTATGCGTCAGCGAGTCTCAGCGTTAGAAAAAACACCGTGGTCAGAGGCACAACGCCCAACGTGGCATCTGGTGCAGAATGAGCTCGTGGACGATGCCGATTACTATCGCGGGTCGGGGTTGCGTTTCCCACTCGATCCTCTCTATTATGACAGTGCGCCGAACCCCGCGCTATTGCGTCTGATCGGGCTACATCTCAACCGGTTGGAAAGCTACTATGGGCGGATGTATAGTCGATCGAGTCAACGCCGCGACTCCATTATTCGTCAAATGCAGGGGCGTACACTTGCCGAGCGAGAGGCGTTTAGTCGCTTGAAAGAGCGAAACTATAATGTGGCACTCTCTAAATTGCTACGCTCGGTGGATGAGACCGAAAAGATCGCCGAGTATAACGAGCGTCTGTTGCAACACTATGACCCGATCTATCAATTCCCCCGTCGCAACAACCTCAAAGCACATTTTTATGCCCCTTATAAGCAGTTGTTGGGGGTTTATATCGACACCTACTGGCTCAACCTTTTGGTGCTGGTGCTGAGTATCTTCTTGCAGTGGCTTTTGCTCTATTTCAGAGCCTTGAAGCGACTCCTTGACCGTCTTGGCGGTTTGTTCTAAACACTTTACCTTTGAGGGGTGTTTATTATACTAAGATTTAGAAACGTAGATTGTGAGCGTACCAATGAAAGCAGATGTGAACCATCGCGTAGCTGTGAGCTACCTCTTGACCGTAGAGGGCAAGGAAGAAGACCGTGCCGATAGCAGTAATCCTTTAGAGTTCGTTTTGGGGTTAGGTCAGCTCCTCCCTGGGTTTGAAGCCGCAGTGCAGGGGCTAGAGCCGGGCGAAACTTTCGAGATCGAACTGCAGCCAGAGGATGGCTATGGCAAGTATTTTGAAGACAACAAAGTCACCCTCCCGATCTCTATCTTC
>CALHZE010000290.1 GCA_938040915.1 uncultured Bacteroidia bacterium
CGCGTGAAAATTTACGTCCCCGAAGAGAAGTCTGATTTGCAATTGAAGAAACTCTATCTCCCCGAAAGCTCGTCGGAACTCGGGATGGAAACCGTGAGCATGCTCATCATTAACGAAGGGTTTAAGACGGTGGAAGGCGCTCGGGTTAAGTGTTCGGTCAATGGCGAGGCAAAGGGTATCTATGCGCTTGAACCGCTTAAACCATTCGAACGTCGGAAGTTCACTTGGCCGGCGCAGTTCGATTTCTCTTGTCGCGACCCGAAGGGCAAGAAGTTTGAGGTGCAGATGGAGATTATCAGCAGCTCTGATATCGATTCGACGAATAACAAGAAGTCCGAACCGGTCTTGAATTTCGGGAATACGTACATACAGCCATTCAGCCCAGTCTTTACAGGGTTCTTGGGGACGTATCCGCTAGACCCGCTCGTGGTAAAGAAGGTCGAACATTCGTTTATCTACACTGACAATGGGGGCGACGGGGGTGATTACCCCAATCACCAAAGTTCGACAGTACACTTTGTGCCGAGCAAGAAGGGGAACATCATCCAGATTACATTCTATGAGTACTGTAGTGAGTATGAAGACCTTCTTGCGGTTGCGACCAAGTATAAGCATACGAACCTCGTTATCACAGATGACCAGTACTATGAGCACATCTTCCGTGGCGATTATAATGACCCTGTGACTGGAAAGATGAAGAGCCCTATGACATTCACTTCGAAGAACGAAGACGGATCGATTGGGTGCTATTTCCGTGCTAACGATGATGGTTACGTTAATACGGGGTGGGTTGCAGAAGTGCGCGAAATTGTTCCTACGAATGTATATACGTTGACCAACGTGGCTACGGACGGTCTTTTCCACAAAGATGGCAAAGTCCCCGTGGTGGTGACGGTGAAAAATAACACCGATCGAGAGTTGAAGAATACGCGGGTGGCTTATTCGTTAGATCAGGAAGTCTGGGAGTATGAAAACATCCCGACGATTGCTCCGAATGCCGAGGTCGTTTATACGTTTAAGACGCCGGTCGACCTCCCGATAGCACAGAAGAAGACCCTCTATGCGACGCTTGTAAGTGATGACTATATCACCGAGGACGACAATAAGAAGGTCGAGGTCTTGAATGACCGCTATTGTGGCGACCGTACTTACGCACAGAGTGGCGATTGCATCTTGTCTATCGTTGGGCAAGACGGTTCTTGGGAGTTGCGTGAGATCGAGCCCGAGGACGACCACGAGGAAGCGTATTACTTGGATCACGAGTATATGATTGATTCGGTGTTCTCTATGTATCGTTCTGACCTCCAGGCGACGCTTCAGTTGACTACCGACAAGTTCTACAATCCTCAGAGTTTCAGCATTCGCGCTTGGGTAGATTGGAATGATGATGGCGACTTCTTAGATGAAAAAGAGTCGTTTGTGCTTCCTGTGAAGCCGAACGTTACAAACTATCAGTTGAAGATTGACATCCCACCGGCAGCTTCTTTCGGTAAGAAGCGTTTGCGTATTGCCACTTCGTTGACTTCTGATGCTACCGATTGTGGAAAGCTCGCAACCTCGGGGAATATGGTCGACTTGACTATAGACCTCAAGGATGAGCCGAACCCGATCCAGGTGGATAAGAAGCCGAGCAGCATCGTCGTGAAAGATGCGGTAGAGCTTACGGCAAATGAAAAGGTGAAAGTCTGGATAACCAACTGCACGGCCAAGGAAGTGGAAGTAGGGAATGTCTTACTTCAGGTAGATGACCGCCTCCCGATTCTAGAGTCTAGCCGTGAGGTGATAAAACCTTTTGACTCTGTCGAGTTTGAGTTTAAGCAACGTATCGATCTTTCGAAGGTTGGGGTTCATAACATCGCAGTGTCTATCGAGGATGAGAACGACAACAACGAGTCTAACAATGTCCTCGAGCGTAAGGTCTATAGCGTGATCCCTGCAAAGGACGGAGCTTACGGGTTGAACTTTATGGGTGACACAGATCGTGACGAAGGGTTGGGTTGTGGCACCCTCGATGGAGAGAACTTCGTAAAGGATGGTATGACTTTCGAAGCATGGATCAATCCTCGCAACAGCTCGCTGAATAACATCTACTACAAGCGAGGTGGGCTGTTGGTGACGCTCTTTGACCGGAAGTCGCAAACGATCCCTCCGAAGACCCTCGTTGTGTTGGTGAACGAGCGCCGTGTTTTCATTTCAGACTCTGGGGCGGTGAAAATGAATAAGTGGCAACACCTTGCTGTCGTTTATGACCCGCATAAGAGTAAGGGCGAAATCTCTGTCTTCATCAATGGCGAACCGATCACTATGAAGGCTCAAGGGAGTGACACGCCACAACACGATCCGAAAGCGCCGATCTGGGTCGCTGGTGCTTATGAGGGATGGATCGACGAGGTTCGTCTCTGGAACAAGGTACGGAAGCAAGAGGACGTTCAGAAGTATATGTATAAGCACGCTGCGGGAGATTTCAACTATCAGACGGGGCTTGTTGCAGAATATCAGATGAACGAAGGTCCGGGTAACCTCCTTGCCTTGAATGCGGCAAAAGAAGGGAGTTTTGCGAAGATTCGGACGCAGCGCGCAGCGGATATCGATTACCCCGCGTGGATTGAAACCGAGCAGCTGATCTCAGACCTCCGTTCAGAGTCGTTCTCGCGTCCTGCTCAAATCAAGGGGAATGACGTTACGGTTTGGTTGCGTCAGAAAGAAGACCCAGCGCATGTGAAGATTACGCTTGAGTCGCTTTGGTCTAAGCTCTCCTTTACCTACAAGGGCAACCCTGTCGTTGCAAACACGGAGATTGACCTCTCGAGTGGCGAGGCAGAGATTTTACCCAAAGACTTTGAGATCTTTGGTAAGAAGTTTGACATGCCGATTAAGATTAAGGCGATACAAGACGTGGCTGAGCCGTGTGATTTGTTAGAACTCTCAGTTCTTAAGAGCCACAATCCGCGTCTGACCAAAGACGAAGTAAAGAATCCTGTCGCACAAACCGAATATCTGAAGCTCGCGGGGATGACCGATTACTCGGCCGTTCGCCTCAACTTCAAGGCTTCGGAAGGCGCAACGGTGTCTTATCTAGGGATGCCATTGGTAGCAGGGGAGACGTTGGTCGACTTGCGTCAATCAGCTACCATTAAGGTGCTTTCTGAGAACCAACAGCAGGCTCATTACTACGTTTTGCGTCCGTTGCATAACGTCGCTGAGTTTGTTGCACCAGCCGTCCCCGAAACGATGGTCTTTGGCGAGACAGCCACTTTGAACTTTGATGCCCCCGTCGTATTGCATACCAGCGACGGTAACATCGTGGCCGTCGATGGCAATAAGATCCGAGCGAATGGCGTCGGTACGGCAGAGTTGACGTTCGTTATCTCTCGCAATGGGACGACCACCGAAACCGGTAAGAAGGTCTCAGTCAAGGTTACGCCGCGTGCTATTTCTGTGGCACCTAAAGCGGAGCGCGTCCTCTTTGGACATACGGTAACCTCCTACGAGCTCGATTACAACTATGCCGTTGGGGCAGGCGAACGTATCATGCTAAACAAGTTCGCGACGGAAAAGGTAACTTATACCCTCCAGTATAACGGTCGTGATTGGGACAAGACGTCGCCACTCCCCGTGGGTGAGCATATCTGGAAGCCGAGCAATACGACGACGTTCGCTTGTGGCAACTACATGGTAACGCCAACCACAAGCAAGCTCACTGTGAAGACGACGGAGACACAGACTGTTAAGTTCCACGTTTCTGACTTAGCGAACAACAATTTGCGCGACGCCATCGTCGAGATTAACAAACTTAGTGGTAAGACTGACGCCGATGGGAACTACTCCATTTCATTGAACACGGTAGACACCACGGCATATAAGTATGTGATCTCCAAAGACGGCTATACCACTGTTGCCAGCGAGTGGCGAAACGAAAAGAAAGAGTCACTCGTCGAGGTGAAGTTGCAGAAGCGCGACATCTCGCTGAAGTATAAGGCGGGAGAAAATGGCGCGGTAGAAGGCGGTGTGGATCAGATGATCCCCAGCGGTACAACTGGCGAACCTGTCTTTGCCTCGCCTGCTTGGGGCTATCGTTTCGAAAAATGGAGTGATGGCAAAACAGACAACCCGCGTATGGAAAAGAGCGTTTCGCGGAACGTGGATGTCACGGCCTCGTTTGTAATTTCTACCCCCAAGGTTACTTACATCGCTAAAGAGGGCGGGATGGTCTCTGACGGTATCAGGGAAGCAACCTCTCTCGAGATCAACAATCCGGATGGGACGAAAGAAATTAAGGCTGTGGCTAAATCGGGTTATTACTTCGTACGTTGGAGTGACGGTATCGATACGCCAGAGCGTGCCGATAAGCAAATCTACTTTGACAAAACCGTTGAAGCGATCTTTACTTTGGCGCGCGAACTCCCGTTCACAGAAGATTTCGATGCTTTTGATTCGACCCCCGAGGGATGGCTCAATATAGATAACACAGGTAACGCTTTCTGGAAGATTACCTCTAACTATGTCGGGCGTCTCGGTTACATCGGTTCTGGTAATTTCGCGGCAATTAACTCGCAGATTGTCGGTCCTGACAAGGAGGTTAAGGTTGACTTAATTACCCCGTGGATAGACCTCGCGAAGAGTGAAGGAGACCTTAAGCTTACGTTTGACTACAAGTTCGAGATCATCGGGTTGAACGTACAGCCAACGGAAGGTTTCTTTGTTTACTATAGCACGGATGGGGTGACGTGGAAGCAAATCTTCCGCCGTTACACTGACCAGTTAGAAGGCGATAAAGCTTCGATCGACATCGAGCGTGCAGAACTCAAGGGCGCGAAGAGCATCCGTTTCAAGTTCCACTATTGCGATACTTGGGGCTTTGCTGCTATCTTCGACAATGTACGAGTTGAGGCTAAGAAGGTTAAGAACTTCACCGTGATGTACTTTGCAGGCGAAGGAGGGGATCTCACTGTGGATGGCGGCGTTACCTTACCCATGACGCAAGAGTTTGGTAAGAAGGGACCAAAGGTTACTGCAGTGCCAGAACGGGGGTATCGTTTCGTGAAGTGGACTGATGGTAAGACTGATGTCTCGCGTGAGGATACGGAATTTACATACGTGACGGCTGTGTTTGCAAAAACGGCAAGTGAGACCATCTACACCGTAGAGTATCGCGCCACGACGGGAGGTTACATCCATGGTATCGCGCTCCAGAAGGTTAACGAAGGCGATGCTACGGTTTATGTAGACGCTCGTCCAAACTTCGGTTACCGCTTTGAGAAGTGGGATGACAATAAGGCGGAAAGTGAGCGTCACGATGTGAACGTCATGTCTGACCTCGTCCGTACGGCTCAGTTTGTTGCGATTCCTTCTTACAAAGTGACCTTTGTAAAGGCAGAACACGGTGAATACACGATTACGCATAACCGCGGTAAGAAGCTGGAAAATAACACTCGGTGTCCCGAAGGCGACGTCCTAGATCTCCGTCCATCTCCTGAAGCGGGTTACTTTACCGCAAGTGTCTTGGTGAATGGAAATACGGTGCCCTCGCGTGGCGGTCGTTACCTCATTGAGGTGACAAGTGACACCGAGATCGTGGTGGCCTTCCGACCATACGAGTTTACAGTGACCTTTGTGGCAACGAATGGCGGATCGCTCCTCGGATCTACGACTCAGACTGTTCGTGCAGGGCAAGCAACCTCGCCTGTAGTGGCTACGCCCGACGAAGGGAAGGAATTCCTCCTCTGGAGTAACGGTTCAGAAGACCCGACCCTGACGCTAAAGAGTGTAAATCGCAACATGACTTATAAAGCCTTCTTTAGCGAACTCTCTTGGTTGCAAGTAACGCTTTGCATGAATGATGGTAAGGACGACCGCTTGATTAAAACTCAGAAGGGTAAGCCGTTTGCAGAGTCCAACCCCGTACGTGCAGGTTATGCTTTCCAAGGCTGGAAAACAGACCAAGACTTGCAAAAGGACTTTGATGTAAAGGGGAAGATCGTTACCGATACGACGCTCTTTGCTTCTTGGAAGCCGATCTCTTACTCCATCGCTTTCGACGCTAATGGCGGATCTGGCGAAATGGAGCAACTGGACGCTGTGTATGAAACGATGGTAGCTTTGCCTGCAAACACCTTTACTGCGGCAGGGAAAACCTTCGCGGGTTGGAGTCTCTCTGCGAGCGGCGAGGTGATGTTCTATGATGGTATGCAGGTAAAGAACCTTGCTACGGTTAACGGAGCGACCACTACACTTTATGCAAAGTGGGAAAATGGCTCGGTGGCGACGCATACGTTAACATTCGAGACCAACGGTGGTTCTACCGTAGCGCCACAGCGTGTGTTGACGGGCAAGACTGCCGTCGAACCAGTTGTACCCGTCAAGGAGGGCTCGGCGTTCCTCGGTTGGTATACTGATGCAGAATTCTCAACTGCCTATAACTTTACCTCGGCTGTGACTGCAGATGCAACGCTCTATGCGCGGTGGGCTGCTAGTGTCTATATCGTGCGCTACAACCCAGGGTATGGTTGGGGCGACATGCCAGATCAGCCGATGGAGTGTGGGCAGTACGCAGAGCTCCGTCAGTGTGCCTTTAAGCTCTCTACCTACGAGTTTAGCGGTTGGGCTACGACTCTTGAGGGCGAAGGCGAGTACCGCGATGGTGCGCGTGTGAAAGACCTTGCTACGCAAGACGGGGCAGTGATTACATTGTATGCGACATGGGCACCTATTTACCACACCATCTCGTTTGAAACGAACGGTGGTGGTCGGATGCGCGCCCGTGAGGTACGTGATGGTCGCCGGATTCGTGAGCCGCAAGCGCCTGCAAAGAAAGGATTCGTCTTCGTTGCGTGGTTTGCAGACCCTGAGTTGACGACTCCGTTTGACTTTAACGAGCCTATCATGGGGAACGTGACGCTCTATGCAGCATGGCGTTACGAAGTCGCTTACTTTACACTCTCTATTGCTGAGGCAGTAAATGGCGTGATTTCGGTGCTCGATATTGAGGGACGCCCCATAGAAGATGGTGCGGAGCTGATCCCAGAGTCGAAGATCCAGATCTTCGCAAAGCCCAATACGGCAGATTACCGTCTGCGACGCCTTACGGTGAACGGTGAGAAGGTTCGGTCTGGAGATACGATCGTTGTAACGACCAACGTCCACATTATGGCTGACTTTACCAACCCCGTAGAGGTTGCCGCCTTTGTTGACGCGAAGGTCGCTCCGAATCCGTTTGACAATCAGTTCCGTATCTTGAATACTGAGGCGCTCGGTGTGGCTGAGTACGAGCTCTTTAATGCGAACGGACAACTCCTCCGTCGCGACACGCTCCGCGAAACGGAAACGGTTGTAGAAACATCTGACTTGCCCGCAGGTCTCTACCTCCTCCAGCTGAAAAATGGAGATAGAGGCTCGCGAACCATTCGGATTGTTAAGACGAGGTAACGACTGACAGAGACGCCGAGTCTTAAAAGCCTCGACGTTACGACTCCTCCCCAGTTGATGGCAACATCAGCTGGGGAGGCTTTTTTTGTCGGGCTGGGAGGATGGTAAAAAAATGTATTCCTTACGGACTTTTTTTCTTCCCCCAAGTTGTCTGTATAGGCGTAATAATCAATCGTTTCGCTCCTTAGACGAAAAATATTTTACTAAAACAGGCTAAAATATTTGGTTATGTCGTCAGAAAAAAAAACTTGCGGGGCGAAATCTTAAATAAAATAGCTAAAGATGAGACACATCGCATGGGTTACGTTAGGTGCTCTAAGTCTCGCATTTCTAGCGGGTTGTGGCACAACGAAGTATGTAGAAGTCCCCGTCTACCAACCCCCACAAATGGCGCAAAAACAGCAGCCAGTGATGGAGGATGAAGATGATGAGGTGGCTTTAGCAAAAGCAAGACGCTCGAATACAAGAGAACTGCTAGAGCAGTATGAGCGTGAAGGATGGAAAATAGACGATGCGGGGCGTACCCTGAAAGTAGCGATCCTTGAGCATGCCGTTAACAAGAAAAAGAACGGGTGGAGCGACATCACGGGCAATGTCTCTATGTGTAAATCTCTCAACATCTGCAAGTCTGAGGCACGCACCAATGCGCTCGTTGAGTATGTAGAGAATATCAGTTCGCAAATAGAGGGGTTGGCGTCAAAGAACATGGGCAACAACGCCGCTTCGACGAGACCCGAAGAATACGATCGCTTCAATAAAGCCTTCCAACAGAAGTTTAGCGCAGAGGTGGGGCAGGCGATGAAGTATAGCTATGGGATGTATCGCCGCCTGCAACAGGGGAGTTCCTTTGGCGCTATGCAATACAAGGTGGTTTATTTGGTCGACTATGGGCAGATACAGCAAGCTGCTATCAAGTCGCTCGATGCATCGATAAAAGAAGCCAAGCTCAGTGCGCAGTTTGCAAGCTCCGTACGCGATATCATCAATAGCGGAGTCAATTTCAAACAAGAAGAACAAAACGACACGAGCAAATAGTTGAGTACTATGAAAATAACAGTCTTACTCTCGTTGTTACTGTGCTTTAGCACATTTGTGCTCGCTCAGGATCGTCCACCGTGGGTGGACAAAGATCTCCCTATGGCTGGTAATGCTGCCAATCAGGGGGAATACAAGGTCGTGTCGGGCGAGGGGACTACCGAGGCTTCTGCACGGCAGAATGCAATTACCGCTTTTGTTCAGATGCGTAATTATGAGATGGGGGTGACGGTCTCTGCTGACCAAAATTATAGCATGAACAGTAGTACCAACAGTGCTTTTGGGAATGGAGTCTTTGGTTCGTACGACGGTTCGTATGGTAACGAAGGGGAACAAAATGCAGGGCAGGCACGCGTACGCGCAGATGAACGCAATATGAGTTTTCGTATCATCGACACGTACTCCGAAAAGTCTCTTTTGATGGGGAATGTAAAAACGTGGTTGCTTATCTGGGTTCCCTCCGCAGACGGCAATGGTATGAATCCTCCAAAGTTTGTCGTGGTGAAGGGGGGAGGTATGAAACTTTGGTCGCATGGCGGAGCTATGGTTCGCTCGTTGGTTCTTCCAGGGTGGGGACAGCTCTACAAGGGGCAGCGTTTGAAGGGTATACTTTTTATGACAGGAACTCTGGGAGCTATAGTGTTGGGTGGTATTATGAGAGGGATAGAGGGAACTGTATTGGCGGAAGAAAAACAGGTTGAAGGCGATCCTTATATCTATAGAGACCCTGATGGAAGGATTGTCAAGACAGAACCGAGCTATAAAACAGAGAAGGTTACTAATAATATTATGAGTAATACTCTTTTCGCTATCGGCGGGGGGCTTTACGTAGTACAACTTCTTGATGCCTTAATCTCAGGCGACCCCGTAGCTCCGATGCCGGGGCAGGTGGGGCGTTACCGCTACATCGGACAGAATGCCACCATACAGTTGCAGCCGTGGGTCGCAATGCAACAACCCCTTGGGATGCCGAACGGAAATAGCGTCGTGGGGGCACAGTTGCGGATTGATTTCTAAGAAAATGAAAGGATTCTTTTTATTGTTGTTATTGTTGAGTCTTAGCACAATTGCGCTCGCTCAAGATCGTCCACCGTGGGTGGACAAAGATCTCCCTATGGCTGGTAATGCTGCCAATCAGGGGGAATACAAGGTCGTGTCGGGCGAGGGGACTACCGAGGCTTCTGCACGGCAGAATGCAATTACCGCTTTTGTTCAGATGCGTAATTATGAGATGGGGGTGACGGTCTCTGCTGACCAAAATTATAGCATGAACAGTAGTACCAACAGTGCTTTTGGGAATGGAGTCTTTGGTTCGTACGACGGTTCGTATGGTAACGAAGGGGAACAAAATGCAGGGCAAGCACGCATACGTGCAGATGAACGCAATATGAGTTTTCGTATCATAGACACGTACTCTGAAAAGTCGCTTTTGATGGGGAATGTTAAAACATGGTTACTCATCTGGGTGCCTGCTGCTGACGGCAATGGTATGAATCCACCGAAGTTTGTCGTTGTAAAGGGGGGAGGTATGAAACGTTGGTCTCGTGGTGGTGCATTTGTCCGGTCGTTGGTGATACCTACTTGGGGGCAATTTTATAAGGGAGCTCGCTTGAAGGGGATTATTTATGCAACAGGAATAGTAGGGGCTTTGGCACTAGGTATAACGTTGACTGCTTCAGGAATAGAAGCTGGTTCTACGGTCGTTATGCCTATTTGTGTAGTACTACGTCTTGTGGAGCTTGTTGACGCTACGATTTCTGGCAATCCCATTACTCCGATGCCTGGACAGGTGGGGAATTACCGCTACATCGGACAGACCCCCACCATACAGTTGCAGCCGTGGGTAGCAATGCAACAACCCCTTGGGATGCCGAACGGAAATAGCGTCGTGGGGGCACAGTTGCGGATTGATTTCTAACGGATGAGAGAGCTGGCGTATTGAACGCCATTTGTGTTAACAAACAGGAGTAGCCTTCCTCTGTTATAAGAGGAGGGCTGCTTTTTTCATCCCCTAGACGACTCGCTGCATATTTTTGAAAAAAGTTATCTTTGAGAACCCTGCGCCAGAGAGTTTAGGGCAGGGCTAATACATTATGTCAAAGATGAAAAGATTTGCTTTTACCCTCCTTTTGCTTGTTTCGGCTTGCTTTGCTATGGCGCAGTCTACGACGATTTATGATATTGCTGTTAAGGATATTAACGGTAAAGAGGTCTCTTTGGACACCTTTAAGGGCAAGGTACTTCTTATTGTCAATACTGCTACCAAGTGCGGTTTTACCCCACAGTATGAGGCGCTGGAAAAGCTCTACAAAGAGTATCAAGCGAAGGGACTCGAGATCCTCGACTTCCCTTGTAATCAGTTTGGTGAACAAGCGCCAGGTACGATGGAGGAGATACAGAGCTTCTGCACGAGCACATATTCGACTACTTTCCCGCTTTTTCAGAAGATAGAGGTGAACGGGGCTAACGAAGCTCCCCTTTACACTTACCTCAAAGGGAAAAAAGGTTTTGGTGGATTTACTGGTCCTCGTGCCGAACGCATGGATAAGATGATGAAAAAGGCAGACCCCGACTATGCGAGCAAGCCTGACATTAAGTGGAATTTCACAAAGTTCCTCATCGACAAGCAAGGAAACGTAGTCGCGCGTTTTGAGCCTACGGCAGATATGGAAGACGTGGAAAAGGCTGTTAGGGAGGTGTTGTAAAAAAGGGGGGGGAGGGGCTTGTAGTATGACCTTGCTAAGGTTCAACATAAATTTCAATAGAAATATAGTATCCTAGGCGAGCTTTTGAACGAAAAATGTAGTTAAAGAGTAACCATCTTATAAATCATGAAGCAAACAGAAAGTACTCCTAGTAACGGGGGAGGTATGCCACTCAAGAGAGTGCGAGAACTCTTGGGGCGGTCTTACTATATCCCAAATTATCAACGAGGATATCGGTGGGGAGGGAAGGATAAGGAGGAAGAGAAGGATGAAGTAACAAAGCTTTTAGATGATATTTGGGACTTTGCCAACAATATGGACAAGAAGGATGAGTCAGAGTTCTATTGTCTGCAACCTCTTATCGTACGACCGTCGTCTAACGACGGGGAAGCATTTGATGCTGAGCAGAACCTAGACGGTTTGGAATCAAAAGACTGCACGGAGTATGAGGTTCTTGATGGGCAACAGAGACTGACGACGTTAAACCTGATTGTTCACTACATCAACGAAGTTTACCGTGGTAAGAACAAATATCCCGAGATGGTCTTGAATTACCAAACTCGTCCAGAAAGTAGTAAAGCGATTAACTCGCTCTGCATTAAGGATAGCGAGGTATGTATGGCTATAAAAGCGCCCAGTATTGATCTTTGGCACATCAAAAAAGCTTACGGTTATATCCATAAGTGGTTTGAAAAGCAAGGTACTGGGTTTAATGACTCCTCTTTTCAAGATATTTTGCTAGAAAAGGTGAAAGTTATTTGGTACGAGATAGAGGCGATAGAAGACCCTATAAAGGTCTTCGAACGTAACAACATCGGTAAGATTCCGCTTACAGATGTTGAGCTCATTAAAGCGCTCATTCTTAAAGAAGGAGACAAAGCCGATACGAATTACAAGCGTCGACAGTTAGAAATTGCACAAGAGTGGGACAGAATAGAACAGGGGCTACGTAACCCAAGTTTATGGGCATTTATCTTTGGTAAAAAGCTTATGCCCGCGGTCTGTATAGAACAGCTCTTTGTGGTAGTACTCGGACTTGAAGGAGAAAAGGAATCTAAACCGTTTGATGTTATTGAAGAAAAGATCCGAGAAAAGAAAGACTATCTTGCAGAGCTGTGGCAGGATGTACAGGAACTTTATTCTATGATAGTAGATTGGTACAATAATCACAAGCTTTATCACTATATCGGTTTTCTTATACAGGGAAAAGTGAGTGTACAGGAGATATATCAATTGTCGGAGAAAAGTGAAACTAAAAGTCAGTTCGAAAAAGCTCTTCAGGAAAAGATTACTGAAGTCGTTGAGAGAACTCAAATTCATTACACTCTAGAAGAAGGATTCTTCTGCTATAAAAAAGATAGTAAGAATAAAGACTTATACAAGGAGCGTAAAGGTGGGGTATTTTTCTTACTCTTGCTATTATACAACATCTCTCTTTGTCTACGTGAAGGTTCTATGGAGCGTTTCCCTTTCGAGTGTTTACAGAAAGAAAGCAAAAAATATGTTCGATGGGATATTGAGCATATTGACTCGCAAACACCCAACGCGATCTCATCTTTCGAAGATCAAAAGGATTGGCTAGAAACTACACGGGATGCTTTGGAAGGGAAGATTGATGAAAATCTATCCAAAGAAATCAAGGCATACGTTGACCAAAGAGATAATAATCAGGATACTTTTAATGAGCTAAGAGAAAGGCTCATCGAACTTGCTGATGAAAAAGAAGATCGTTACAGTCAGTCGTTAGGCAACCTAGCGCTCTTGGATGCGAGCACGAATCGGAGCTATAAGAATGCACTTTTTATAGTAAAAAGAAAAACGTTAGTGGAGAAAGAGAAAAAAGGTCTCTTTATACCACAAGGCACAAAGATTGCCTTCATGAAGTACTTCTCTGGCGCTACTACGAATCTTAATAAGTGGAGTGAGGAAGATAAGCGTGCGCATGAGGCGTATATCTATAGTTTCATAAGAGAATATTATAAATAATAGATAGTTATGATTAAGAATTGTTCGTTTGTAGAATTCCTTGATAAGTACGAAGCAGTAGAGATCCCTATCCTACAGAGAGACTATGCTCAAGGTAGATTAGATCTTCAAAATAAAGAATTGAATCGAAAGGGGGAGAACTTCATAAAAGTCCTTTTCGATCATCTCTGTAGTAATAGACGTTTGTCTATGGATATTATCTACGGTTCGATAGAGATTCGGAATAGTGCTGAGTCTAATAAAGAGACCTTTATCCCACTTGACGGGCAGCAACGTCTAACCACACTGTGGTTACTTCACTGGTATCTAGCACAATGGGAGGGTAAGGGCGCTGAGTATACACCACGACTACGTAAATTTACATACGCTACACGTAGTACTGCGCGAGAGTTTTGCAAGCAGCTTTGTGATATGGGATTAGGACATGATGAACTTGCGGAGCCGTCAAAATACTTCTCGCAAAAGATGTGGTTTACTAGTCAGTATGGTTATGACCCCACGGTACAGGCTATGCTTAATATGCTCGACGCTATAGCAAAGCAGTATAAAGAAAAGAATCAGACAATCCCCTTAGAGCGACTAGAACAGTTGCAGTTCCGAAGCTTTGATATCGGTTCGTACAAACTAACAGACGACCTATACATCAAAATGAATGGACGGGGAAGAGAACTCTCGAGTATAGAAAACCTAAAGGCGGATTTTGTGGGTTACCTTAAAGCACAGGGACACGATTTTAGCAACGCAAATAGCTACGACCGTAAGTTTGATCACGAATGGGCAGATATGGCTTGGGGGGGAAGAGAGAATCAAGATTTTGACACCCGTTACTTACGTCTTTTTCATCGTTACTTCTATAACTTATGGATAATGGACAGTGATCAGCCTGCAGATGCTGTGCCAGAGGAATTGAAAACAAATTTTACTGGCAAGGAATATGCTGGTTTTGAACCCTATAAAAATATACTTGATAAGGAAGATGGAAGGCTAAAACGCATGGTGGCTTTCTTCGACTTCTTGGTGAACGACACTAAATTAGTTTATAGCAAAAGACTTCTTAACCCATGGCGAGACAAGAAAGAGAAAGAGAATACGTATCCCTACTTGTTGGATGAAGATGAAGGGGAGATCTCTATAGAAAATCGCATAGCTCTTTATGCCATGATGATTTATATCGATAATTCGTCAGAAGGTATAAACAGAAACATTGACAGTTACGAAAAATGGATGCGTATCGTTTGGAATCTGATAATAGACCCTAACTCTCGTAATTACGGAGGGCAGAAGCGCTATATGGATTTACTTTCGCGTTTAGCGCCACATGCCGCGGATATTGAGGATTTTCTTAGGACGAATGATATGAAAGAAATTTCGAAAAACAAACGATTGGAACTAGAGAAGAAGAAGCTAGAATATCTGGATAAGTATCCTAATCGTCGCGAAGCGTTGCTTAAAGCAGAATCGATCCGTTGTTTGCAGGGACAGGTGGGCTTTTTGCTTGAGATAGAAGGGACTGACGAAGACTTCGAACGTTTTGTAGACCTAGCTGTAGCGAATATTAAATCTGAATGGTCGTGGTGTGCTGAGTATTTATGGCCAGCACTTATTGCCCTATTGGAGAAGCCTCTTTTTGAGATACGCGAAAAATTTGGTGAGATTGATTATTTATCACATAACTCTTACCGTCTGCAAGATTTATTGAATCGCCCGCATATTGCAGAGGCGTTATGCAAACTCTTTGACCAATGTATTGTGCAAAAAAAGGATTTCCGAACAGTTTGTAGAGACTTTTGTACAAACTATCAATACAATGAAGAACTCTATTGGCATTATCCTCTTGTTAAGGGCAAAATTTTACCTTTGACAGAATATGGACGTATATACTATCGCGGTGAGCAAGAGGGGATATGCTTGCACAAGAGTTGGAAGGTAACAGCAAACGAGTGGTGTGGTTATTGGCGTTTGAACGAAAAAGAACCGATATTGCGAACTCGTTAGTGACAAGAAGGACGAGAGAAGGTGGGCGAATGGATAATTATATTCATGCGTCCACCTCTTTTTACAGCCAAACTCTAGGCGATTTACAGTTCTTAGATAGAACTCTCCCCCCCCCCTCTTTCCCCTCCAAAATCCCCCTTTTTCTGCCCTTAGTAGCCCAAAGCGCCTCTTTCTTCAAAATATTTTTTGTGCGTTGAACATATTGTTTCCTAGACAGTTAATGGGTTCAACACTCCTCCCTTCAGAAAATATTTTTCCGCTAGCACTTGCAGAATCGAAAAAAGGCTATACCTTTGCCCCTGTGTTCGAACGACAACAACACAGATTGGTCGCAGGGACGGACGGTCGGACACAAGCGGTTTTTGAGGCTAGGCAGTGAGA
>CALHZE010000291.1 GCA_938040915.1 uncultured Bacteroidia bacterium
TCGACGAATGGCATACAAAGCCCTTTGAGCCTGTGATAAAAGATGGCAAGATCTGGTGTCGCGGCGCTGATGACGACAAGGGGCAAGCCTTTATGCACGCGAAAGCCTTTGAGTTGATGGTGCGCACGAATACCCTCCCTTGCAATGTGAAGTTTATGATAGAGGGTGAGGAGGAGATCGGCTCGGCAAGCCTGAGCAAGTGGCTCGATACGCACAAGGAGTTAGTAAAGTCTGATGTGATCTTGATCGCCGACACCTCTATGTTGGGGGCAGAGACGCCCTCGATCACGGCGGGGTTGCGTGGTTTGTGTTACGTAGAGGTCAAGGTGACGGGTCCCTGTCGCGACCTTCACTCGGGGCTCTATGGGGGCGCAGTGGCAAACCCTATCAACGTGCTGGCAAAGATGATCGGGCAGCTCATCGATGACAACGGACACATCACCATCCCCGGCTTCTATGACGACGTCCTCGAGCTCTCAAAAGAGGAGCGCGCCGCAATGGCCAAAGCGCCGTTTGATTTAGAGGCCTATAAGAAGTCGCTCGATATTGACGACGTACAAGGCGAGGCTGGCTACTCGACGATGGAGCGCACGGGGATTCGCCCCACCCTCGACGTCAACGGCATCTGGGGCGGCTATACGGGCGAGGGGGCAAAGACCGTCATCGGCTCAACCGCTCAGGCAAAGATCAGTATGCGCTTAGTGCCCAACCAAGACTGGGTGAAGATCGGCGAGCTCTTTACGAAGTACTTTAAGAGCCTTGCGCCAAAATCGGTAAAGGTTGAGGTTACGGTACACCACGGGGGCTATGGTTACGTATCGCCCACCGACACGGTCGCTTACCAAGCCGCCCACCGCGCCGTCTTAGAGTCGCTAGGGAAAGAGCCCGTCCCCTTCCGCAGCGGGGGGAGTATCCCGATTGTGAGCACCTTCGAAAAGAAGCTAGGGGTAAAGAGCATCCTCTTGGGCTTTGGGCTAGAGTCTGACGCGATTCACTCTCCCAATGAGAACTATCCTGTCGAGCAGTACCTGCGTGGGATTCGGACTATCCCGCTCTTCTATCGCTATTTTGCCGAAGGGATGAAGAAGAAATAGATCGTCCCCATTCGAAACGTAAAGCGTATTTTAGCCCCCGACTTGGGGGCTTTTTTTATGCAGGCACACGATGTGGAAAAAAGAACTTGGCAAACAGGGCGAACAAGACGCCGTAAGGTTTCTAGAAGGGCAGGGGATGGAGATTGTGGCTCGAAATTGGCGCTATGGGCGCTCGGAATTAGACCTCGTGGCAAAACAAGATGAAATTCTACACGTTGTAGAGGTAAAGACACGGTGGGGAGAGGAATACCTCGCCGTCGAGGAGCTTGTCCGTCGCACACAAGTGCAGCGCATATTGGAGGGTGCGCAGGCTTTTATGGAACTCCATGGAGGGGCGGCTACGGCAATTCAGATAGATCTTTTGGTCATTATAACCAACCCTTGGGGCACGTCGTACGAATATATCCCCGATGCTATCCAGGACAGCTTTTAACACACAATGCCAGACACGCCTACCGGTACGGTAGATTCCGAACGCACGACGTTCCCAACCGAACGTCTTTATCTCTCTGTGGCGACGGCAGCGATTAGCCTCGGGGCGATCGTTTACCCACTGTCGCAGTATGTGGGCTATTTTTTCATCGCTATCGCCTTTTTCTCAGGGCTGCTTTACTTCCTGAGTAAGCGTCTCTCGTTGCGGACGGCAGATTACCGCGCACGGCTCGCCTTTCCCATGCTCCCGATGTGTGGCGCTGGGGTGCTTTTCTTATTGGGGGGCGACGCGGGGGCGTGGCACTTGGGGTGGTTTCTCGCAATAGGGAGCGGCGTCTTGAGCATCGCTTTCAGTCGCACCTCTTTACGAGATCAACGGGGGTTTCTCCTCTATAGCTTCCTTATCGCCTCGGTCCTTACGCTTTGGCTCGGGGGGCGGAATAGCGAGTGGGCTTATGACGACGTGTGGAACACGCTCAACACCGTCCCCTTTGAGATGTTGCTCATCTATGTGTTGTTTCACTTCTTTGGCGACTTCTTGCGTAGCCTCCCCTTCATTTTCGTGATTACTTGCTTGCGGTTTGGCTTCCGTCGCGGCACAGCGGTTGCTATCTGCCTGCTCCTGCTAGGGGTGTGGTTCGGGGTGTTTGTATTGCTCTTTTATGTGGGGCACACGCTTCTGCTCCTCTTTTTGCTCCCCTTGTTGCTTGCCCCGCATTTGTTCCGGTGGATTAACTTCTTTCGCGGGGTGGTGACGCGCTTAAGTTTATGGGTGGTTGCGGTCGTGCTTTTTCTTTATGGCGTCTCGTTCCTTGGGCATTTTATTGACGATTTCTATAGCCCACAATACGCCCCCCCGAAACCCTACGAGGCATTGAC
>CALHZE010000292.1 GCA_938040915.1 uncultured Bacteroidia bacterium
TCCTTTACAATGGACGTCGTTATAAGTCTTATCGAGGGATGGGGTCTCTCGAGGCGATGCAACAGGGGTCGAAGGATCGCTACTTTCAAGATGTAGAAGAGGATATCAAAAAGCTTGTCCCCGAGGGGATCGCTGCTCGCGTACCCTATGTCGGTACGCTGAAGGAGGTGATTTATCAGCTTATCGGTGGTTTACGAGCAGGTATGGGCTACTGTGGTGCTAAAGACTTGGAAGCGTTGCGTCACGCAAAGTTTGTGCGGATTAGCAATGCCGGTATCTTGGAGAGCCATCCGCACGACGTCACCATTACGAGCGAAGCGCCCAATTATTCCCGACATCAGATTTAAGACCGCTATGGTAGGAAACGCGTCCCCGTTCTTTTTCCCCCGTTGGGCGATGGTGAGGTTTTTTCTCCTCCTCGCGTGTGTGGGGTATGTCTCACAGCTTCTGGCGCAAGAGAAGCCGTTGTTGATTGTGGGAACAGATTCGGTGTCGCGTGGCGAGTTTGCCTATTTATGGCAGAAACATCTCTCCTACGCACTTGAAAGCAAGCCAGCATCGATAGAAGACTTTCTTCGGATGTATGTCAATTATCGTCTGAAGGTGCTCGATGCTAAGGCGCAGGGTTTGGAAAAGCAAAATTCGTTGCAGACAGAGTATCAGCAGTATCGTGATTTACAGCTTATGCCCTATTTCTTAGATAGTGCTGCGCGCGAGTCGCTTTACCGCGCCGCTTATGAGCGTATGTTGTGGGAGGTGGATGCCTCGCATATCCTCTTAAGCGGTTCGGCAGACGCCGACGACAGCATTACCTATCATCGGGCTTTAGCCGTGAGAAACCAGTTAAAACGAGGGGCGAATTTTGATAGCTTGGCGCGTGCAATAAGCGCAGACCCTTCAGCAGCACAAAATGGTGGGCATCTCGGCTATTTTGGGGCGTTTATGATGGTTTATCCGTTTGAGTTGGCGGCTTATAACACTGCGGTGGATTCGCTCAGTATGCCGGTGCGTACCTCATACGGTTACCATCTGATACGGGTGAACGGGCGGCGTCTGGCATCGGGCAAAATGCGTGTCGCGCACATCTTGCGAATGTTACCCTCGACAGCTTCGCCCGAGCGAGATAAGCAAGTGCTCGATACGTTGGCGCTCATTCGCAAGCGTTATGAGGCGGGCGAGTCTTTTTCCCAGCTTGTGCAGGAGTTTAGTCAAGATGAGGGGTCTGTCAACAAAGGGGGGCTACTCCCCGTGGTGACCATCGGTCGCTACCCGAGCGCTTTTGCCGAAATGATTTTTGCCTTGAAGAAAGATGGCGAGCTCTCACAGCCCTATCGCGCTCCTTATGGTTGGCATCTGATTCAGCGGATCGAGCACATCCCCGTGGAAAGTTATGAGCAGGCACGAGAAACGATACGTCGTAACCTTCAACGGGTTGGGATTGAGTTAGAGGGGCACTCGGCACTCGTCGCGAGCATGTTAAAACGCACTAAGGCATCGTTGCAAGAGGGGGCTGTGCTCTCTTTGGTCGGTGCTTCTGACTCGGTAGCACCTTCTCCTGAGTTGCTTCGCACTTCGTTTGCGAGGGTCGGAGAGCGAGAGCTCCGTTTAGCCTCTCTTTACGAATATGCTGTGCGGGAACGAGTGGACTTTCAAAAGATCTCACTTCCACGTGCAGCACAGCTCTTGGTAGAGCAAGAGGCTTTTCGTCAATGTGAAGCGGAGATCCGAAAGGAGCACCCCGAGCTTGATTATTCGTTGCGAGAGTTCTATAACGGATTGTTGCTCTTTGACATCAGTGAGCGAAAGCTTTGGCAAAATGACGCAGTGTAAGAAATAGCATTCAAAGCAATTTACAAACGGCGTAAGAAGGAGCTTACGTTTCGAGAGTGTCTGCGTGTAGAGGAATATAGCACACAGCACAGTGTAGAAAAATTAGAAGCCTTGCGGGCGCGTATTTGTCAGAAGAGAGGGGGGCTTATAAAAGCCTCTGCTGAGGAGTTGGCGCGAGATAGCATTGCGCTAAAGCGAGCGAATTACGAGGCTGGTACGACCTATTTTGTCAATTTTCGTGCAGAGAAACCCTCGCCGACCGCCTTGGGGTGGGAAAATGAGTGTAGTCAGATTCATCGTCGCTCGGGTTCAGCCTCTTTCTTCCGTGTGGTAGGGAGGAGGAGGGGGTTTCAGAAATCCTACGATGAGGCACGTGGTGAGTTGCAACGCATTTACCATGAAGAGGAAGAGGCGCGTTGGTTAGACTCTTTGCGCAAACGTTACCCAGTGGTAGTGGATCAAGAAGCTTTGAAGGGTTTGTAATAGCGCCGTGCGTATTTTGTCATTCGGTTGTTAGGAAGTGGGGTAAAACGCCCGTTCGTCGCATTGCGTGGGTGTTGCACGCGACGCCCATTCTGTAAAAAAAGGATAATCACCATAACGCGCCCCGAGGGGCGAAAGGACGTTACGTTCTTACAATATCATAGCCTCGTTATCAAAAAGTAGCAAGGCTATGATGTTTCGCGGCGCGACTTGTGAGCGTCGCACGCTACGCCTCTGCAGAAGATGGAGCGTGGCGAGTTTTTGACAGCTTTCCGGTTTCCTTGTGTGTGGGGGGGCATGAGAGTCGGGATTCTTTTCTGAATAGATAGACAGTTGTCTATACTTAGAATCTGTATATTTTACTATCTTTGTGTACAAATCGTGGGGTCGGACGGGTGAGGAGAGTGAGCTGTAACTTACTGTATAGTAGAATTGTGTGGCGTAATTTGTAATTATAACAGACACAAAATAGCTCAGAGGAGTCAAATCGGGGCTAAAATGGTGTTTTAGATGTGTCAAGCAGTGAAAAAAGTCTTTACCTTTGGACAAGCAAAGCAGTTGGGAAAAGCCCCGAAGCCTTGCTCGAGTCAAGTGTGTATGAACTGCATAAATTTTGTCTAAGATGCCTATGATGACCAGTGAGCAATACGTTGAGAGCTTGCGCAAGATGAAGCTCCGCGTATACATGTTCGGAAAGCTTGTAGAAAACCCGGTGGATCACCCCATCATCCGTCCCTCGTTGAATTCTGTAGCCATGACTTACAAGTTGGCGCAGATGGACGAGTACAAGGACATCATGACGGCAGTATCAAACCTCACGGGTGAGCGCATCAATCGCTTCTGCCACTTGCATCAAAGCCCAGCGGACTTGGTGATGAAGGTTAAGATGCAACGTCTGATGGGGCAGAAGACCGCAGCTTGTTTCCAGCGTTGTGTCGGGATGGACGCGTTTAACGCAATCTATTCCACGACCTTTGAAATGGATAAGAAGCACGGAACGGAATATCACAAGCGTTTTGTGAACTACCTCAAGATGGTTCAGGAAAATGACTGGACTGTCGACGGAGCAATGACCGACCCGAAGGGTGACCGTGGTCTTTCGCCATCACAGCAGAAAGACCCAGATATGTTTGTGCATATCGTGGAAAAGCGTACTGATGGTATCGTGGTTCGGGGTGCTAAGGCACACCAAACGGGGGCGGTAAATTCGCACGAACACCTTATTATGCCTACCATCTCTATGAAGGAGGAAGATAAGGCGTATGCGGTATCTTTTGCTATCCCTTCTGACGCAGAGGGGGTATTTATGATTTATGGTCGCCAGTCGTGTGACACGCGTAAGATGGAAGGTTCGACGATAGATGTCGGGAACTCTCTCTTTGGTGGTCACGAAGCGTTGGTGATCTTTGATAACGTGTTCATCCCGTGGGAACGTGTCTTCATGTGTGAAGAGTATGACTTCTCGGGGATGATGGTAGAGCGTTTTGCAGGCTACCACCGTCAGTCTTATGGTGGATGTAAGGTGGGTGTCGGCGACGTCTTGATTGGTGCGGCAGCGCTCGCGGCAGATTACAATGGTGCGGCGAAGGCTAGCCACGTAAAAGATAAGCTCATTGAGATGTTGCATCTCAACGAAACCCTTTATGCCTGCGGTATTGCTTGCTCTGCAGAAGGGACGAAGACGCAAGCGGGTAACTACCAGATTGACCTATTGCTTGCTAACGTATGTAAGCAGAATGTGACTCGTTACCCCTATGAGATCGCGCGTTTAGCAGAAGATATCGCAGGGGGGATTATGGTAACGATGCCCTCAGAGGCAGACTTCCGTAGCCCTGAAGTCGGGAAGTATGTAGAGAAATACCTCCGTGGTGTGGATAGCGTACCGACCGAAGATCGTATGCGTGTTTTGCGTTTGATTGAGAACATGACCCTTGGGACGGCGGCCGTAGGGTATCGTACGGAGTCGTTGCACGGTGCTGGTTCGCCTCAAGCGCAACGTATTATGATTGCTCGTCAGGGTAATTTGGAAGCTAAGAAGGAGCTCGCGAAGAACATCGCGCGTATTCGCAGTGACAAGAAATAAAAAGCTGTTCAGTGAGTTAGATCGAATTATCAGATTTGATCCCGCGGTAAAGAGTTTTATCGAGGCGTGGAGACGTTGTAGTCTCTGCGCCTTCTTTTCTAAATAAGAGGATAAGCGGATAATGAGTGTGAATGCTGATTACCAAAGTCGTTTGACTACCGCCCAAGAGGCGATCAAGTTGATCAAGAGTGGCAACCGCGTTGTTGTCGGACATGCCGCTGGTATACCGAATCTTGTACTCGAGGCTTTGGCTGACCATTGCCAAGATTACGAAAATGTTGAAATGGTGCACATGTTCACCCTCGGGGCTATGCGCTATATGAATCCAGGGATGGAGAAGCACTTTCGGCACAATGCTTTATTTGTCGGAGG
>CALHZE010000293.1 GCA_938040915.1 uncultured Bacteroidia bacterium
GAGAACCGTCACAATAATCGTAGCCACAGTACGCGAGAGTTTGAACTCCTCATGCATAAAGACCGTGACCACCTCCATGAGCGAAATCATTGAGGTTAAAGCTGCTATCCCCAAGAAAACAAAGAAGCAAAACGACCAAAGAGAAGATAAAGGAAGTGACTTAAAGAGCTCGGGGATGGTCATAAAGACTAGACCAGCACCACCTTTTTGCAAGACAGCTTGAATCTCAGCGGTCGGTAACGTAGAGAGCGCAAACGTGGACGGGAAAATCATAAGCCCAGCGAGCACGGCCACGAGCGTGTCTAGAAATGCGACTTGGGTTGCGGTCTTAGTAAGGTTTGAGTCACGTTGGAAATAAGAGCCGTAGGTAATCATAATCCCCATACCGAGCGATAAGGAGAAGAAGGCTTGACCAATCGCATCGAGGAATATGGTCGGTTGCAAGGTCTCTAGATTCGGCTTGAAGAGGAACTCGACCCCTGCAAAAGCACCAGGGAGCGTAAGTGCGCGTACCGCTAAGACAATGAGCAACACAAAGAGCAAAGGCATCATAAACTTGGCAGAGGTTTCAATCCCCTTCTTTACGCCGGAAATGACAAAAAACGCCGTTAGGACGATAAAGATAGACGCCATCCCCCACTGCCGCCACGTGTTTTGTGTGAAAGAGGAAAAATAGGTTGTAAAGCCCTGCTCACCTCCCTCGATACTCATCAAAGAGCCAGTAGCCGAGTCTATGATGTACTCAAGTGTCCACCCCCCGACAACGAAGTAAAACCCAAGGATGAGGAACGAAGCTAAGACGCCGAGCCCGCCAAGGAAGTGCCACCCCTCTTTCTTCGGAGCAAGTTTTGAGAAAGCTCCCGAAGCATTGGCTTTAGCCGCACGCCCAATGATAAACTCAGCTATCATGAGCGGGAGACCAAAGAGTAGTATGCAAGCGATATAAACCAAAAGGAACAATGCACCTCCATCACTTGCCGTCTGACTCGGGAAGCGCCAAATATTACCCAACCCCACTGCAGAACCTGCCGCGGCGGCTATCATCCCGAGCTTA
>CALHZE010000294.1 GCA_938040915.1 uncultured Bacteroidia bacterium
GCGTTTTGATGCGAAACCTCTTGCTCCTCACGCTCTTCGTCTTTCTCTTTTGGGGTATCTTTGCCTCAGACCGTGCTCAGGCACAAGCCTATCATTTGAGCGACGGTGGGGTTATGATGCGGGGAGTCCAGATCGGCGATGACACGATCGCCTACGTCCCCATCCGCGAGGTGGTCATTTTCCGTAAACGGGTCTTTAAGAACCAACGCGACTATGAGAACTATTGGCGTCTGGTGCGAAACCTCAAAAAGGTCTACCCATACGCGCTCGTAGCGCGCAATCGTTTCCGCACGATCGACTCGGTATGTGCGACCCTCCCGTCAGACTTTGCGCGTCGCCGTTACATCACCAAGCAACAACAGGAACTGAGCAAGGAGTTTGAGTCGCAACTCCGAGACTTGACCTTTTCGCAAGGACGCCTTCTGTTCAAACTGATTGATCGAGAGACGGGGCGGACGACATACGAGATTATTCGTCAGTTCCGAGGGGGGCTCACTGCCACGTTCTGGCAAGGTGTCGCCACCGTCTTCAGCTCAGACCTCAAGAGCACGTTTGACTCCACGACCCAAGAGAATAAGATGATCAACGAGCTCATCGACCTCTATGAGCGTGGGCAACTCTAACCCCAAGTCGTAGCGTCGATGAGGATGGGGGGCGTAGCGTGCTACCCCTACAATTCGCGCCGAGATTATTAGAGCCCAGAAGTGGGGCAACACTATGCTAACCTAGGGGGGAACGAAGCGCTGCCCCTAGGCTTCTACCGCAGTTTTTTGTACGGGCGCAACGAGAAACGTCTCCTTTTAGGAGCGTCCCAGTCCACCCCCTCGGCTTTCGGCGCTAGGATCGCTCCTGCATGGCAAAATCGAGCCCATGCCCCGTCAGAAGCGCCGAGATGAGATCGGCAGAAGACTCTGTGGTCGCAATACACATCCCACACTCTGAGGCGATGTGTGTCGGCACAGGCTCTATCTGGTAGGGAATCCCCTCGCCAAGGAAAATGTTTTCGGCTTCGACGAGGTCGGTAAGGGAGTTGAACAGGAATATCATAGACAACATTACGTGGCGTCGTATTAAA
>CALHZE010000295.1 GCA_938040915.1 uncultured Bacteroidia bacterium
TCGTTGCCATTCCTTTTCCAACTCCCCTACCGTAGTATTGGGGTCGGGCGGGGGAACGTGGGGCGACGCTTGTGAAGAAACGGCGGCGAGCTTAGGCGCATCCTGTGGCGTCACTTCGACCGAGGGGTGTTTTCGCAATAAAATGCCTTGCTGCTCTAGGAGCGCCACAAAACGGGGTGTCACTTGCTGCAACCAGAGCCAATCAATGACCACAAGGGAGAGCAGAACGAGAACAATGGCAGTCCACATGAGCCCCTTATAGCTTTGTTCTCGCTTTACGAAGGCGTGGGACTCGACCCACGGGGTCTCTGTCGTATCGGAGGAGGCAGCCGTGGGGCGCGCTTGGCGCGAGGGCTTTACGCCACTCATAACCGCCTGTATGGGGGAGGGAGCTTCCTTCTCTGGGGCGGCTTTGGTGGCGGGTGTTTCTATGACGGTAGGGGTGCTTTCCTCGCTTGGCGTAGGTTCGACTGAGATGGTAGGTTCTGGCTCGGCAGGGGAAGTTTCTTCCTCAATGTGCTCGGGGGGCGGAGGAACAGTTGCCGACTGGTGGTAGGCGTTGAGTGCGTTGAGACACTCGTCGACACGGAAGCCACTCTCAGAAGCCGAGGGCTCTAAGACGACGAGGGGTTCGTCGCCGTGCGCGGGTTCGTCAGCCACAAGACGTATTTCAAGCGGCGAGGAAGCGGTCGCAGAAGCAGTATGTTGGTTGACCTCAGCGATAGCACCATCCAAGGAAAAGGTTTCCTCGTCGTGAAGGGGTTCGGGGAGTGGAGACTCGGGTGTGGAGGTCGCACCGAAATTACCATCAGAGATAACATAATCGCCCTCAGGCAATGTGGGGACAACGACCTCGTCAATCAAGGGAATATCAAAGGCGAGCGGCTCGTCAGGCACAGGCGCTTGTGGGGTAGCAACGTAGGGCGAGTCTTGTGGGACGAACGTGAGCTGTCCCTCGGCGTCGCGTCTTAATTCGCCGAGGTCGGGGATGCGGCAATGTCCACTCTCGTCTAAGGCTTGACGGATTTCGCTCACCAAGTGTTGGACGCTTTGACGAGCTTGTGCCCTTGTTTGGGCATAGTGTGCCTCTAGGTATTGCTCAAACTTGCCATCATTATAGCGCAGAAAGGGACTAAACGTGACATTCGCGGCACGAAAGCCGCTTTCGAAATCTGTGACAAGAAAAGCCCCCAAGTCCGGTAAAATAAGCCGTCCGTATCGCGTCAAGAGCGCGACCAACACCGTTAGTTCCATCAGAGATAAGTCTAGAGCTACCCTTGCAAAGGTATAGTTTCTTTGCAAGAAAACACGTATGCCCGTGTAACGTATTTGATTCCAAAACGTTACACGGGCATACGTATTATATAAAGTATATTCCCCTTTCTCTATCCCCTGCGACGGGAACACGAAATAACCCCCTATGGCACTACACCGACGACACGGCAGGCGCGGGAAAGGCTTGTAACATATGGTGTTTTCCCAGTGCGCCGGGACATCTTTTCACCACAAAACCAGCATCGCGCAGAGCGCGCTTAACAAGACCACTCGCGCTATAAGTAACGAGAAGACCGTGAGGCAAGAGCGAAGCTCTTATGGTAGCAAAGAGTGAGGTCGACCACTGTTCGGGGACATGGGTCGGGCTAAAAGCGTCAAAGAAGACAATATCAAAGGCATGCGCCGCAGGGGTGTAAGCGGTAAAGTCACAACACACCTTCTGTATGGTGAGTCGCTCGCCTATATTTTGACGAACCGACCATGGCGCATGATGAGCGGCTCGCCAAAGCGCGGTCACATTGTCGTCAACCTCAAAATGTGCGGTGGCTAAAAGGTCAAGAGGGACAGGGTAACACTCGAGGGTGGTATACTCGAGCGAATGGTCATGACGCGTCGCCCATTCTAATGCCACAAGCAAATTCACCCCAAGACCGAAACCATATTCTAAGACCCGTATAGGCGAGGGAAGCGTCAAAGTGGCTAGACCGTGGTCGATAAAAACATGGCGCGACTCAGAGAGCGCGCCACGGGTAGACTGGTAATGTTCGGA
>CALHZE010000296.1 GCA_938040915.1 uncultured Bacteroidia bacterium
CCACTGTCCGTTACGAAGAAACGCCTTTGGGTGAAAGAAACGTCCTTGATGCGAACGCCCCCGAAGGGCGGGTCTGGATCAACGACACGCAGTATTTCGCCCACGTTCCCCGCCGCGTGTGGGATCATTACGTCGGGGCATATCAGCCTGCGCGCCTCTGGTTGCAAAAGCGTGTGGGGCGTCGCCTAGACTTTGACGACGTGAAGTGGTACTTGCGGATGGTAGCGACGATAGCCGATGCGGAGTAGGCAACACCTAAGGATAGGAATGGTAAGACTCACTCGCAAGGCGCTTTTCCCGCTTCTGTTTCTCCTCCTACTGTTTACGGCTGGCGCACTTTGGTGGTGGCACGGTCGTGAGTGGGGGGGGACTCAAGGGGTGTTTGTCTTGCCCGAGAGTCTCGCCTCGGTGACCCGCATTGCTTTACGCCGCGGGGCTGACGGGTTAGAGTTTTGTCAACAAGCGCAAGGGTGGCAAACCCCTAGCGGCGAATCCGTCGTTGAGCGTACACTGCAAACCTTGTGGGACTATTTCAAACGCATCGACGTACGCTTCCCTATTGCGGGCGAATTGGACGAAACGCAGCGCCGTTACCTGCGCGACTCGGGGTTGACCGTCAGCGTGGCAACTCCGCAACAAGAGCTCATTTTTACTCTTGGGCGTCAAGCGGACGGAGAGCTCCTCCTCGAATACGCGGGACGGTATTACGTGGTTAGAACGGCAGGTTTTGCGAAGTCGACCATCGATAACCTTTCGCTTGAAAAGCGGCAATGGGTTGCTGCGACCTCGGTATTGGCGATCCAGCGCCCGAGTGACCTCGCCTTCGTTGCGCTGGAGTGGACGGCAAGCCCAGACGAATCTTTCCGTGTCGAGGTGTGTGACTCTTCGCGTGTGGAGCTCTGGTCCTTGAGTGAAAAGGGGTGCGAGCCCCCACATGCCCTGCCTTACGACACGGTGCGGATGAGTGCCTTTCTCTATGCCTTAACAGGGCTTACGTCGGATGAGACGGGGACGCCAGAGACGCGAGCTCGCGTGGAAACGCAAGTCCCGCTCTTGCGGCTTCGGTTGAGGTTGCGCCGATCGGTAGATACGCTGGTGTATGACCTTTACCCTCAAGGGGGCGCTTCGACGGCTTATTTGCGAGACGGGGCGGGGCAGCTTTGGACTACCCCCCTCGTGGCGTGGGATGCGGTAATGACTACGCTCCCGCAACTTGCCGCGGCTTTGCCCCGTTAAGGAAATAATGTACATTTGTCTAACAATCTATGGAACGTAGATGCCATCGCAGAACTTTATAGACCGAATCCGTGTGTTTTGTAGCTCAGGAAAAGGGGGGGCGGGGAGTGCGCACCTCCGACATGAGAAGTTTATTCCGAAAGGGGGACCTGACGGCGGCGATGGTGGTGATGGGGGGAGTGTGATCATCGTGGGGAATAAACACCGGTGGACGCTCTTGCACCTCCAATATACCAAGCATGTAAAGGCCGACGACGGCGAGTCTGGCGGGCGTCAGCGTAGCCAAGGGGCGCGGGGAGCAGATCGTGTGATCGAGGTGCCCCTCGGGACGGTTGCCATAGATGAGGAGACGGGCGAACAGATCGGCGAGATTACCGAGGAGGGGCAAACGCTCGTTATCAAGAAAGGGGGACGTGGCGGTCTCGGCAATTGGAACTTCAAAAGCCCCACACTTCAGACGCCGCGCTTCGCACAGCCGGGCGAGCCAGGCGTGGAAGGCTGGGTGGTCTTTGAGTTGAAGAGTTTTGCCGACGTGGGGCTCATCGGCTTCCCCAATGCGGGAAAGTCAACGTTGCTTGCGCAGGTAACCAAAGCAACGCCTAAGATCGCAGACTATCCGTTTACGACCCTCCAGCCGCAACTCGGGATTGTGCGCTACAAGGGAGACAACACCTTCGTGATGGCCGATATCCCAGGGATTATCGCAGATGCGCACCTCGGGCGCGGGATTGGCTTGCGCTTCCTCCGGCATACGGAACGGAATGCCATTTTACTCTTTATCGTCGCCGCAGACACTGACGACGTAGAGCGCGACTATAATACCCTCTGTGAAGAGCTTCGTCTTTACAAGCCGGAGCTCTTGGAGAAGAAGCGTGCGCTCGCGGTCTCCAAAAGTGATCTCCTTTTGCAAGAGAAGCGGGAACAAATAGAGCAACAGCTTCAGGATTTAGACGTCCCCTACCTTTTCTTCTCTTCGTTTTCGGGAGAGGGGCTTGAGTCGCTTTTAGACCTCTTGTGGAAGCTCTTGCAAGAAGCGAACCAATAGGGGCGCACGCTTAAGGGGGGAGGTCATGGAGACGCTCGTGGGGTGGGATCGGTCGCTTTTCCTCTTTTTGAACGGGCTTCACGCGTCGTGGCTCGATCCGCTGATGGGGTGGATCTCGGGCACGTGGACGTGGTTGCCACTCTATGGTGTGCTTCTTTTCCTTGTGTGGAAAGAGGGTGGGTGGCGACGTCTTGTTGCCTACCTCGTCTGTGTGGGGTTGGTGGTGCTTTTGGCAGATCGCATTTCGGTGGTGGCTTTCAAGGATGTGGTACAGCGCTTGCGTCCGTCACACGACCCCTTGTTGGCAGGGAGCGTCTATTTGCCCACCGGTTACCGCGGCGGACTCTATGGGTTTGTCTCGTCGCATGCCGCGAATGTGTGGGGCGTGGCACTGTTGAGTCTCCTTTGGTTGCGGAGAGGGTGGGTGACGTGGTTGCTTTGTTTGTGGGCAATGCTGGTGTGTTATAGCCGTATCTATTTGGGTTTACACTATCCGGGCGACTTGCTGTGTGGCGGCTTGCTCGGGGCGGGGGTAGCATCTGGCGTATGGCTTTTAGCGGGTTATTTCGGTCCTCGGTGGCGCGGTAAGGAGGAGCGAGGGCAGGGGGCGCGTCGTGTGCTGACAAGGTCTCGCTTGTTGCTCTTTTGGCTCGGTTGCCCCCTTTGGGGCGCGGCACAGTGGACTCCTTATTACCCGACGGATAGTACTGCGCGGTGTGTGAGTCTGACCCTGACGGGCGATATTATGCAACACCTGCCGCAGATTGAGGCGGCTGAGCGTGTCGGGGGTTATGACTATGCGCCCTGTTTTACCTATATCGCCCCTTATCTTCGACAGAGTGACATCACGATCGGCAACCTTGAGCTTACGTTGGGGGGGACGCCCTATCGTGGCTACCCTTGTTTTAGTGCACCCGATACGTTGGTGTATGCCCTTCGGGCTGCGGGTTTCTCGGCGGTAACGACGGCTAATAACCACACGTGTGACCGTCAAACGGCGGGGATTCGGCGGACGATCACGGTGCTCGAGCGTGCGGGGATGCCCTTTACTGGTACATTCCGCAATGCGGCGGAACGCGATTCGTTGACCCCTCGCGTTATTGAGAAGAATGGACTGCGGGTGGGGCTATTGGCTTACACGTATGGTACGAACGGCATCCCCTTTGCGAAGCCGGTCGTGGTGAACCTCATCGATACGGCGCAAATGGCGGCAGATTTGGCGAAAGCGCGGCAGTGTACTGACTTTGTGGTTGTCGCCATGCACTGGGGGATTGAGTATCAGGATGCCCCCTCTGCCGAGCAGCGTCGTCTTGCGGAGTTCTTGCTCGCCCACGGCGCGACGCTCGTGGTAGGAAACCACCCGCATGTGATTCAGCCGTTACAACCTGTGCGCGACTCGGCAGGGGTGTTAAGACAGCTCTGTATCTACTCTATGGGGAATTTCATCTCGGCACAGCGCACCTTTCCGCGTGCGGGGGCGATGTTAGTGCATGTGGTGGTGGAAAAGAGCGCGCGGGGGATAACGTTACACGAGCCGCAGTATCTTCTCACCTACGTAGAACACCCTGTTATTGCCGGTAAAAAGAACTTTCGGGTTCTACCCCTAGAGGGACAGCGTCTCGACGCAGAAGGCTACGCAAAACGCTTTGTAGACCATGCAGGGAAAATCCTCTATAGGACGCGAAACGAGATCATGGGGGTGCACCTCCGTACGCTGCCTTACCTTCCGCCGCGAGAAGAGTTCCCGCGGGTGCGTTTGAAGAGTTTGGTTTACCCTGAGGGGTGTCGTGGGATTCCGTTCTTATAGCTTGTCTATTTTGTTGAAAAGGCTACCTTTGTGCGTAGGGAGCTAATCTAATCTGGAGTATAGACCATGAAATTTCCTGAGAACATCCGCTACAGTGCCGATCACGAATGGGTTCGCCTCGAGGGCACAGAGGCTTTTGTGGGAATCACTGACTTTGCACAGAGCGAGTTGGGCGATATCGTCTTCGTTGATGTAGACACCGTCGGGGAGACACTCTCGGCAGGCGAGACCTTTGGCTCGATCGAGGCGGTAAAGACCGTTTCAGATCTCATCCTCCCAATTGATGGGGAGGTTTTAGAGCTTAACCCCGGTCTGGAGACTGCGGCCGATAGTGTCAATAAAGACCCTTATGGCGCGGGATGGATTATCAAAGTGAGCGTGAAGAACCCCAAGCAGGTTGAAGCGCTGATGGATGCCGCTGCTTATAAAGCACACATTCAGAAGTAAGACGTCTTTAGGAGAGGGGGCGTGGTCTATGGGCTATGCCCCCTATTTTTTCCCTTGCACATTGGAAGTGTCTCAAAACCCCGTTTCCTGTTCGGTGTCTTCCGCGCCTTGGGGTAACCTGATTATCAATGGGGGCGCGCGTGGAAGGGGAGGGAAGGGTTTCCTCTTTTTGACTCCGGTTCGTGGCAGGGTCGTTTTTACGAAAGGCAGCGTTAACCAAGAATTTATATAACTAGCAGTTTGTGGGCACTGCGGGGTCGTGCTTGCAGGAGATTGTGTCACGCTATTCTACATTACGGAGGTATGCACAAACTATCCCCCCAATACGGTTTCTGGCACGTCTGTTTACACAGACACAAGTCTTTTTCCTTCTTTTTTCTTCTTTTTGTGCTGAGTCTTTCTTTTCCACAGGCGCGGGGAGCGCGTAACGACTCGTTACGTGTAGCGCTTCGGAAGGCGAGTGTAGACTCGGTGCGCTTCTCTCTTTACAATCAGCTGGTTTATTCGCTTTTAGACTCGAGTTTGGACGCGGCTGTCCCTTTTTTCTTAGAGTGGGTAGACGTCGCCTTGCGCTCGCAGACGTGGCAAGAGGCAGGGCGTGCGGAGGCGATTTGGGGAGTCGCCTCGCTTCAACGAGGGACGCTCTCAGACGCTGCAACACATTTTTCGCGCGCCATCCGCTATTACGATCATGCTGGCGAGCCTAAGGGGCTCGGGCGATCTTATAACAACTTGGGGATTACTCTTCGTCGCGAGGGGCGTTTTAAGGAGGCTTTTCTTGCCTTCCTTGAGGCGCGTAAGCAGTTTCAGGCGGCGGGCGATGAGGCGGGGATTGCGATGGTCTACAACAATTTGGCACAGATTTACTACCAGTATGGCGAGTATGGGCAGGCGCTTGACTACTTTACTGAGTATCTCAATTACAACCGTGCGCAACATAAAGCCCTAGAGACCGCAAATGCTGAGAACAATATTGGGGCGACCTATTACGAGCTCAAAGATTATGCCCATGCGCTCGATCATTACTATCGCAGTTACGCCATCTTTGACTCGTTGGAACATCGCTTGGGGTTTGCAATGGCTTCGGACAATATCGGTCTCATGCTCCGCGAGCTGGGACAGTTAGACGACGCTATTTCTCATCACCAACGAGCTGTGAAGATTTTGCGCGACTCGGCACGGATGTATCCGCTCACGCAAGCGATGGGGAATCTTTGCACCGCTTATCGTCTGGTGGGGCAACAGCGTAAGGCGCTCGAGGTCGGGCGCGAGGCGCTCCGTTTGGCTGACTCGTTGTCTTTTGATGAGTTGGGCACTCTCCTACACGAGGAGCTTGCGCTCACGTTGGAGGAGTTGGGCGATCCTCGCGCTTCGTTGTCTCATGCCAAGTTGTGCATATTGGGGCTTAAGGAGGAGAACCAAGAGCAGGGGCGCGAACATCTGAACACGCTTTCGCAGAATAATACGCTCCTTACCGATATCATCAACCAAGCCAATGAGAGGTCGCTGGACGATGACGATCGGGGCGTGGAGGCTCACCAGACGCTTTACGACGTCTTGTGGGCGAGTCTCTCTTTTGTTTTGGGTGCTTTGTTGTGTGGGTGTGTTTTGCGGCTTTATTGGCGTCGCCGCTTGTCGCGAGCCGCCGAGTTGTAAGAAAGTAGGGCGCTGTTTTTGTATTTTTTCGCTAGCTTTGCGCTGTGTGGTAGGTGTCACACAGCGAGGTAAGGTTACCCGCAGGGTTATAGATTTCAAACTAGATAGATAGTGTCGCCAATATGGTTAAAGGAGTGATTTCGCAGGTGATTGGTCCCGTGGTAGACGTCCTTTTCGACGTCGCCGACGAGCTCATGCCCACCATCCACGACGCGCTGGATCTCACACGCGCGGACGGCTCGCATCTCATCCTCGAGGTGCAACAACACATAGGGGACAAAACCGTTCGGACTATCGCTATGGACTCGACTGATGGGTTGAGTCGCGGCATGGAGGTCACTGCGACAGGGTCGAGTATCACGATGCCGGGCGGTGATGTCCTTCGTGGTCGCTTGCTCAATGTCATCGGGGATACTATTGACGGTCTCCGCAAGTTAGAGGGCAAGAAGACGCACCCGATTCATCGCGAACCGCCGAAGTTTGAGGACTTGAAGACAGAAAAGGAAGTCCTCTACACGGGGATTAAGGTCATTGACCTCCTTGAGCCCTATATGAAAGGGGGGAAAATCGGTCTCTTTGGTGGTGCAGGGGTCGGCAAGACGGTGCTTATCATGGAGATGATTAACAACATCGCCAAGGGGTATAACGGGATGACCGTGTTTGCGGGCGTTGGGGAGCGTACGCGTGAGGGGAATGACCTGTTGCGCGAGATGATCGAGTCGAACGTTATCCGTTACGGCGAGGCGTTTAAGAAGTCGATGGAAGAGGGCAAGTGGGACTTGGGTAAGGTGGACTACGAGGAGCTCGCCAAGTCGCAGGCGACGCTGGTCTTTGGGCAGATGAACGAACCTCCGGGAGCACGTGCTACGGTGGCGCTCTCGGCGCTCACGGTAGCCGAGTCTTTCCGTGACGGGGGAAGTGATGGAGAGGGGCGCGATATCTTGCTCTTTATTGACAACATCTTCCGTTTCACACAGGCGGGCTCTGAGGTATCAGCGCTCCTTGGGCGTATGCCGTCGGCAGTGGGTTACCAACCGACGCTCTCGACCGAAATGGGAGGGATGCAAGAGCGGATTACCTCAACCAAGCGGGGGTCTATTACCTCGGTACAGGCTGTGTATGTGCCGGCGGATGACTTGACTGACCCTGCGCCAGCGACGACCTTCTCTCACCTAGATGCGACGACGGTCTTGAGCCGTAAGATCTCGGAGTTGGGGATTTACCCCGCCGTTGACCCGCTCGACTCGACCTCGCGTATTCTGACCCCAGAAATCGTTGGGCAAGAGCACTATGACACGGCGCAGCGGGTGAAGGCGCTCTTGCAACGCTACAATGAGTTGCAGGATATCATCGCCATCCTCGGGATGGACGAGCTTTCGGAAGAAGATAAGCTTACGGTACACCGCGCACGTCGTGTACAGCGTTTCCTCTCGCAACCATTCCACGTGGCAGAGCAGTTTACGGGGTTGAAGGGTGTGCTCGTCTCGATAGACGACACCATCAAGGGCTTTAATATGATTATGAACGGCGAGGTGGACAAGTATCCGGAAGCCGCCTTTAACCTCGTGGGTACGATAGAGGAAGCGATCGCTAAGGGCGAGCGTCTTCTGAGCGGTTCGGAAAAGTAGTAGGGTAGGGGCGTAGAGGTAGAAATGCAAGTCAGCATAATCACTCCGGAGCGGACGCTCCTCTCTTGTGAGGCGAGACAGGTGCTCGTCCCTGGGACGAAGAGTCCGTTTGCGATGCTCGATCAGCACCAAGCGATTATCTCCTCTCTTTTGCCTAAGGGGGAGGTGGTGATCACCAAGCCTGACGGCTCGTTGGTGCGCATTGCAATTGCGGGGAACAGCATCGTCGAGCAGCACGACAACGTGGTGTCGATCCTTGCCACGCAGGCGAGTATCGTCCCCGCGGAGTAAAGCGGTGATAATAGTATACGGATAGTGGCAGAGCCCTGTGTACAGAGGGGCGCGTGTCACTATCCGTTTTTTTATGCCTACCTTAGGGGGAGCGTTGGGGCTAAAACTTAACTAGGAGAATAAGGATGCGTCTCTTGTTTCTATTATGTTGTTGGTGGGTCGTGAGTGGTTGTGTCTATGCACAGCAGCTCTTGCAGACGCCCACGGGACGGGTCGTGGGAACGAAAATTGTCGTGGGGACGCAAGCCCCTTATTGTATCCTTTTCCCTGATGAGGTGCGGCACGGTGATGAGCTTATTGCTCTTGCGCGTAAGATTAACAATCTGGGGGCAAATGTGTTGCTTGTTCCCTCGTTGCCACCTTATACGGTGGCAACGGCCTCAGCCGACTCGTTGGTGGCTGACATTGGGTGGCGTGTGTCAGAGTTGCGTAAGCACACGACGCAACCCATCTTTTTGCTTGCCGAGCATCGCGTAGCTTCGGCTGCGCTTATTGCGGCGACCAAGTATTTTGCAATTAAGGGGGTTATTGCTGCCTCGGCTGGGGAGTATTTTGCGGGAACGGACTATGTGGCGACGGCTCTCCCGATGCTTAGAGTGCCCGTTTTAGCACTCTCTACGGAAAAGGAGAGTGCGGCAATCAAGGGGATTTTTGCCTCAGTACCGCGTCGTTTCGTCGTGCACTCGACGGATTTATTAGTGCCCGGCTTTGCCGATTTGCTGAAAGATAGTAAGCACTCGGGCAAGGCGTGGCTCGCCGTTTCGGTCTTTTATCACGAACATTTTGAGCGCTAGCCCCCTAAGGGTGGACGACTCGTGCGAGAGACAAGCAGTTCTACGCGGATGGCGGCGTTAAAGGGGTGCGATTCGTGCGAGCGACAAGCGAATAGAGATAATCAAATAGCAAAAAAAACGGACGCATCATGTTACGTCCGTGCACCATTGAAAATTACGATTATAGGGATGTATGGGCACACCCTGATGTGTCCGCGACTCGCGCCGCGAGGCGGCGTCGCTATGTCGGTTATCCCTTTTCAACCGGATGGTCTTTCCGGCGGTTAGCTTACCTCACTAGGTATTTTCTGCAGGAAGCTCCTTTGTATAGGAAAAACGCCATACCTTTGAGATGAGGAAATAACACAGAAATACATTCGGATGAAAAAACTCACTTTGCTCCTATGCCTCGTCGCGCTAGCCATCGCTAGTTACGGGCAAGCACAACGTAAGTATGAACTCCCTGCCCCCGAAGAGGCTAAAGAAGAGGCTAAGGAAGCTAGGAAAGAAGCGGAAGATGAAGAGTAATATTGTACTTATAGGA
>CALHZE010000297.1 GCA_938040915.1 uncultured Bacteroidia bacterium
GGATATTAAGAAGGCCTATCGGAAGAAGGCACTTGAGTATCACCCCGACCGTAACCCGAACAATCCGGAAGCTGAAGCGAAATTTAAGGAGGCTGCCGAGGCGTATGACGTGTTGCGCGACCCAGATAAGCGGGCGCGTTATGACCGTTTTGGGCATGCAGGGGTAGAGGGGGCTGCTGGTGGTGGTCGCCCAGGGGGGATGACGATGGAGGATATCCTCTCTCAGTTCGGACCTCTTTTCTCTGGCTTTGGTGATTTCGGTGGTGGGGGCGGTGGCGCACAACGTAACGTGGCGCGAGGCTCAGACTTGCGGATTCATCTGAAACTCTCTTTGGAGGAGATTGATAAGGGGGTGACCAAGAAAGTAAAGCTGGCAAAGTATGTGACTTGCAAGACTTGCGGCGGTTCTGGAGCAGCACCGGGCTCGGAAATGGAGACCTGTTCGCATTGTAACGGGACGGGACAGATCGTTAAGACGATGCGTAGCTTCCTTGGGATGGTGCAGGCGGGGCAACCCTGCCCCCATTGTGAGGGGACGGGGAAGATTGTCAAACAGAAGTGTAAGGAGTGTCGTGGCGAGGGGGTGATCCGTTCGGAGGAGATGATCTCGGTCAACATCCCCGCGGGTGTGGAAGATGAGATGCAGCTGCAGATGACCGGCGAGGGGAATGCGGCGCGCCACGGGGGGATACCTGGAAACCTGTTTGTGGTGGTTGAGCAGTTGCCGCATGACGAGTTTATTCGCGAGGGAGCAGACTTGCTTTATAACCTGCACTTGAGTGTATCGCAGGCGATACTCGGGGCGAGTATCGAAGTCCCTACTTTGGGGGATAAAGTGAAGGTGAAGATCCCCGCTGGCGCACAGCCAGGGAGTTTGTATCGTGCTAAGGGTAAGGGGATTTCGTCGATACACACGCGTTCGAGGGGTGATTTGATTATCATCGCCGATGTCTACATCCCCGAGTCTTTGAACAATGAAGAGAAGTCGCTCGTTTCTAAGTTAGCAGACAGTAAAAACTTTGTGCCGAAGGAGAAGAAGGGGGCACTCAGTACGCTGTTGATGCGGATACAGAAGATCTTTTCTTAACATTGGTATTGTTGCGACGCGATGGAAAAGCAATCAATGGGGCAATATCTCCCTGAGATAGACGAGGCAAAAATCCGCCGGATGGTGGATATCAGGGAGCGTTATCTTGACGGAAAACTCTCTTTGGAGGAGGGACGCCGGTTGTTGGCAGAACAGGTGGGAAAGATTTGTTCGTATGAGATCGCGTATGCCGAGCAGCAACTCAAGGCGCTAGAGGATGACGAGTGTCGGAAGGAGGACATTCAGTCGATGCTTGACCTCTATCGGGATATTTGGGACACGTCGCGCCCCGCGCTTCCGAAAGACCACCCTATTGCGTGTTATTACGCGGAAAACGATGAGATGCGGCGGCATCTCTTGGCGGTGGAAGACTTGGTGCAGTACCCCGTGATTCGGAATCAATGGTATGCACTTTATGACGAGTTGGCTAAGTTCAAAATCCACCTTTCGCGCAAGCAGAATCAGCTTTATTCGTTGCTAGAGAAGAAGGGGTTTGACCGCCCGACGACCACGATGTGGCTCTTGGATGATTTCATCCGCGACGAGATCCGTGACTTGCGTAAACTTTTGGAAGAGGGGAAGGAAGAGGCGTTTATGGCTGGGCAAGCGACGCTGGTCGCCGATGTCCGAGATTTGATGGAGAAGGAGGAGCGAGTGCTTTACCCGACGTCGCTCGCCATGATCTCGCCTGAGGAGTTTGAGGATATGAAGGTGGGCGACCGTGAGATCGGTTTTGCTTGGATTGTACCCCCTCAAGTAGAGGTCTCTAAGGTGGCAGATCCCCCACACAAGGCCGAAGGTTTTACGGATGAGCTTTTGGCTTTGATGGCAAAGCACGGTCTGGGGGGAGTGTCTGCAGACCAGAAATTGGAGGTGACAACGGGGCGCTTGACGCTTGAGCAAATCAACCTCATATTCAAACACTTGCCGGTTGACATCTCGTATGTCGATGAGAACGAGCTGGTGTGCTTCTATTCAGATACAGACCATCGCGTCTTTCCGCGCAGCAAGAATGTCATTGGGCGCGACGTGAAGAATTGCCATCCGCGTACGAGTGTTCACATCGTGGAGGAGATTATCGCCAAGTTCCGCTCGGGGGAGGCCGACTCGGTAGACTTTTGGATCAACAAACCTGGGTTCTTTGTTTACATTCACTACACGGCGGTGCGCGATCAAGAAGGGCGTTTCCGTGGTGTGTTAGAGATGATGCAGAACTGTACCCATATTCGGGCATTGGAAGGTTCGCGGACGTTGCTCGTTTGGAACAAGGATGAGCATGGGGAAAAGACGCAAACTACCGAGGAGGTGGCATGGGCTGACGAACCGAAAGAGGACGCCGCGGATGGTGGGGAGGTGCTTGACCCGAAAACGCTGAAGGTGACGGGGGATACGCGGCTTAAGGATCTGCTCGCGGCGTGTCCGGCTCTCAAGGCGGAGTTACCGAAGATCCACTCGTCTTTTAAGATGTTGAACACCCCGTTGGCGCGTGTCATGATCCCCAAGGCTACGGTGTCGATGATGAGTGAGCGGAGTGGTATGCCCTTGGCGGAGTTGATTGATGCGATCGAGTCGTTTATCAAGAAATAACCTTTTGTCTCCTCTTTTTCCTTGCTAGTAAATTTATGGGGCGTAGGGGGAGGGGAGTGTTTCACAAATTGCGAAATAAGCGCTATCTTTGGGTACGAACCAAAAAACATAGATGCTACTATGAAGAAAACATTGCTACTAACCGCAGCGGTACTTTTTTCCGCAGGTGTGTTGTGGGCACAACCCGTCTTGAAAGAAAAAACACATGGGTTGATCCCAGGAAACCCGAACCCGATGATCTTGACTGACGCGACCACTCCAGGAGCGGCGGGCGCGAACGTGACGTGGGATTTCTCTGCGCTGAAGCAGAATGGACCGTTTTATGGAGACATCACCGACCCAGGTTACTATAACCCGCCCGTGCAGGCACAGGGGAGTAACACGGTGTTGGTGGAAGAAGATCTCCATTCGTTTATGGAAACCTCCTCTAAGGAGTTGAAGGTGCTTACGACGCGCGTGGGAACATTCCTCCGTGTGTATAACGAGCCTAAGGTAAAGATGCGCTACCCGTTTGCTTATGGAGATCGTTATGAAGCGACCGTTACAGGGGAGCAACTCTACATGAACACAGATTACCGTGCGAAGTTTGACCTTACCTATCGCATCGAGGCTGATGCTTATGGCACGCTCCTCCTTCCAGGGGCAACGCTTAAGGATGTGCTCCGTGTTACGAGCACGGACACTTACTCTTATGACAATTATAGCTCGACGGTGGTTACCTATCGTTGGTATGTAAAGTCTCACCGCTACCCCGTATTGTCGCTTATCTTTGTTAAGAGCCCTGACGGTACATTACACCCCCTTAAGGGAGCTTACAACCCCGTGGTAGAAGCTCCGGCGCTCATTGCTAAGGCAGAAAAGCAAGTGGCTAAGGGGGCGGTGACCACGTTGAACCTTTACCCGAACCCCTTTGAAGGCGTGTTGAATGTGGCTTATACGCTTAGCGCAAAGAGCTATGTCACCATCGCGCTCTATAATGCTCAGGGGGTATTAGTAAAGACACTTTTGCAGCAAAACCAAGAGGAAGGGGTTTATACCTCGACCTTTACTTCGGAGGTACAGAATCTTCCCGCGGGGATGTATATAGTCCGTGCTGAGGCAAACGGTGGTGTGTTGTCACAAGAGGTAGTAAAGGTGAACTAAGCAACTTTTAGTTGCGTTGTGAGACAAAGGGGCGCGGCTTAGGCTGCGCCCTTTTTACGTAAAAAGAAGGTCTCTTTATGTAAAAGAGTGCCTTTATTTTCTTATCTTGCGTTCTGTATCAAAGTCATTCTGAAATGAACTGGGACGACAACGCAGAGGCGCGACTTGCGCACGACTTGGTGCTCCATACCTCTTCTAATCTTTTTCTCACGGGTAAGGCAGGAACAGGCAAGACGACCTTTCTGCGGGGGCTGTGTCAAGAGTTGAAGAAGAACTACGTTATCGTAGCACCCACAGGGATTGCTGCTCTTAATGCCGAAGGGACGACGCTCCACTCACAGTTTCAACTCCCGCTTGACCCGTATTTTCCGGCTACCGATCCGCAAGCGCCGAACCCTTATCTTAAGAGTATGACGTCGGAGAAGCGCCTCATCATAGAAAACCTTCGTCTTATCATCATCGACGAGGTGAGTATGGTGCGGGCAGATACGCTTCAGGCGCTGAGTGACCGCTTGTGTTTGGAACGCCAATCGAGCCTCCCTTTTGCGGGGATACAGCTTCTGCTTATTGGCGACCTTTATCAGCTCCCCCCTGTGACTGATGAGCATTGGGAGCAGCTCCAGCCCGAGCCCTATCGTACGCCCTATTTCCTTTCGGCGCCTGCGTTAAAGAGCACCTCTTTTTACTTTCTCGAGCTACAGAAGATTTACCGTCAGCGCGACGAGGCGTTTATCGACTTGTTGCAGTCGATACGTACAGGGCGGGAGCTCACGACCGCGTTAATGCATCTCAATCAGCGCGTAACGAAGTCGGAAATCACCCTTGAGCCGGGTGAGGTCGTATTGACCTCCCTCCGTGCGCAGAGTGCGTCTTATAACCAAAAGAACCTTGACGCGTTAGAGTCAAAGTCATATCATTACTATGCCGAACTGAGTGGCGAGTTTTCAAACAAGGATACGCCCACCGACATAGACCTTGAGCTTAAGATAGGGGCACAGGTAATGTTTGTGCGTAATGATAACGAGTTGGGGCTTTTTGTGAATGGAGAGATCGGGACAATTACTGCGCTTTCTGAAAGCGAAGTGACGGTGAAGAAAATGAACGGGGGGATGCCGGTTACGGTCAAGCCCTCGCGTTGGGAGCGCTATTCGTATGACATCAATTACCAGACGCGGAAGATGGAAAAGAGGGTCGTGGGGCGTTTCGTGCAAATCCCGTTGCGGTTGGCGTGGTCGATCACGATTCACAAGAGTCAGGGGCTTACCTTTGATCGCGTAAGTATTCACACTCAGGGGCTTTTTGCCTCTGGGCAACTTTATGTCGCGTTGAGCCGTTGCCGGAGTTTGGAGGGGATTCAACTGAATGCCTCAGTTCCCCCGAATGCGGTAAAGGTGGACGAGCGTATTGCGCGCTCGCTTGACTACTGTCGAGAGCATTATACACTCCCTCAAGACTATGTCGTGGATATTTCTAAGTCTAACAACCTTGATGAGGAGCTGTCGGGCTTGGAGGATGATGAGGGTGTTAATTGCTCTGAGCGTGCTGTGTATGTGGCGTCTCGCATTCAAGAATATATCGATCTTAACAAGCCGGTCGTTGACATCTTAAAGGAGTCAGATATTTCTACCTCAGAAGTGGAAGAGCATGTGAATAAACTGTTGGGAGACGGGACGGTGGAGCTTCGAACGGTACTCACCCCGAGCACCTATTCTTGCCTCGTGCAGTATTATACGCTCTCGCCACACTTGACGCTATCAAAACGTCGGCGGGCGGTGCAGGGGATGTTTCCCCTTGTTGAGTTAAGGTGGTTTGACAAGTGGCATGGCGAGAATGATCGGTGGTAAAGATTGCGGCGGTAAAGGCTGTAACTTTTACTTCTCAACCCCGTCTTATGGGCATAATCAATATCGTGTACGCAATGAGGCATATCATCATTTGGCTTTTTCTGTTGGCACTACCGTTTATGGTGCTGGCGCAAAAAGAGGTCTTACGAGGCACGGTGAAGGACGATAGTGGAGACCCTGTGGCGTTGGCGGTGATTCTTACGGTGCGCCCGCAAGACTCGTCGGTGGTGGCGCACACGGTGACGGATGCTGAGGGGAATTTCCGTGTGGCGGGGAACTTTGCCGGACGCTATTGGGTACAAGCACACCAGATGGGGTATATAACAACCTCGACGGAGGTGGAGCTCCCGACCGTCGTGCCCGTTGTGCTGGTGTTGAAAAATGACCCCAAGGAGATAGAGGCTGTGCGTGTGGGGGCGCGTCGCGGCGGGATGCAACGCAAGGGCGACACGGTGGGGTATAATCTCAAGGCTTACGCGACGGGGATGGAAAAGACCCTCGGCGATGTTTTGTCAAACCTCCCCGGCATTAAGGTCGCGCCAGATGGACAGGTCACGGCACAAGGGAAGCCGGTCTCGAAGATCCTCTTTAACGGGCGAGACTATTACGGCAATAACGTAGCGATGGCGACGAAGAATATTGATGCGAGCGTGGCGGATACGGTCAAAGTCATCCAAGGTTATAGTGAGTTTGATATTTTGCGCGGCTTTCAGAATGTAGACAAGACGGTCATCGATGTCGGGGTAAAGGACGGGATGCTCAACAAGCTCTTTGGCAAGATTGAGGCGGGGGGAGGTTATCGCAATGCCTATATGGGTAACTTAAAGGCAACCTATATGGGGACGAACCATATGTTTACGGCGCTGGTTGCAAGCAATAATGTGGCAGAGGAGACCTTTACCATTATGGATTATCTTGCGATGCAGGGGGGCTTGCAGAGCCCAGATGGGGGCTTCCAAGTTCGGATAGAGTTAGAGGATGGTCTTTCTGACATTATCTACCCTCCGGAGGATACCTATCAGGCGAATACGCATGCCGCGAACCTTTTGTACAATTATCACAAGCAAGACCGTTTGAAGGTTACGCTCGCGGCGCTTGTCGCCAAGGCAGATAATGACGCAAAGTCGGAAACCCTTCGAACCTTCCGACTCGGCGATCAGGAGGGGACTTCGTTTACTACAGGGAGTGAGAAGCATAGTGATGTGGCACATGCTTTAGCCAACGTGGGGGTGACCTATAACCCAGTGAAAGAGTGGATGTTACAAGCGGGTGCGAATGTAGATATGGGGCATAACAAGGAGGAGGCGGTTTACCACGACTATTATAATAGCCAACTCTATCACACGCAACAGATTCAGGAAGGGCGTCCGTTAAAGTGGAATGCTAAGGGCGGTGTTTATTATCGTCCTAGCGAGCACCTGTATTATGCTTCGGGGAATGTGAGCAGTTCGCGTAAGAAGCCTACGCTAGATTTTGATACGAACGACCCTATTCTTCCCCTCACGCTCACCCCAGAGCTGGGGCGCTACCTTTTCCGTTTTCTCATGTCAAACGAGCAGATGACCGCACAGTCGGAGGTCGGGATGCGGCTCAAGCTTACTAAGTCACAGGATGTAAAGTTCTGGCTCTCGGATCAGAACGCGGGTACGCGTTTTAACTCGTGGTTTGAGGGGAACAATATCGGGGTTCGTCCTGGTTTTGATGGAGAACTGAATACAGATCTTCGTTATACGCAGAGTATCATCACGGCTGGCGCTCACTGGCGTTTTGATGATGACAGTCTGTGGCGTGCAGGGGTAAAGCTCGAGGGGCGTTATATTTTACAGGACAGCAAGCAACCGCAGTGGTCATATACTGACCGTGGCTTTTATGTTGTCCCAGATGCCTTTGTGGAGCGGCGTTTGGGCGATGGCGTGGAGCTCGGCGTGAATGCGAGTCTCTATCTCAATGGGCAGGAAGGGAATAAGCTCCTCCGTTATGGGATGCAGGCAGATAACTATCGGAGTGTGTTGCAGAATCATGGCTATCATTACCTCGCTGAGTATGACTATGATATGCGGGTCTATTTACGGGTGTTCCCCTCAGAGAAGACCTATCACGGGCGGACGCAGTTGGCCTATTTCAAAGATCACGGTCCGTTGTCGCGTAATCTTCAGTATGGACTCTTAACACTCGATATGCCGTTCGCTTTGCAGGGCGATGAGAAGGTGCGGTGGAACTTCATGGTAGCGAACCGTTTTGCTGGGGTGTGGACGCTCTCTTTGCGAGGCGCACTCTTTGCAGGGCGTGTAGATCTCCTCTATGACGATACGTGGCAGAAGTCGACACGCAATTCTCAAGATTTGAGCTTTGAGGTGCGTTCCACCTATCCGGGGCACTTTAATGTAGAGGCGGAGGTGAGCGGTGATCGTTCGGCGTATAAGGTGGGGGCACGTCCCTATTCGGTAGATTACGAGCTTTCTGCAAGAGCCAAGTTCCTTTTTGAGTGGGAGGCTTTCCGAGCGGAGGTCGGGAGTGCTTATGCGCTGAATGCCTATAGTGAGCGTCGTCGAGACTTGGTGGGGTTAGATACGGAGCTCTCTTATACGTTCCCACACAACGTTTCGTTAGTGCTGGCAGGAAAGAATTTGCTCAATCTTCACTTGCGTGAGTGGACAGATGTGAGTTATTCAGATCTTTTCCGAAGTGAGCGCCTTTACCGTTCGATGCCGGGTTACGTCCTTGCTAAAGTTCGTTGGGAGTTTGGTCAGAAGCGAGACTCTATGCGCGGGCTTCGGGTTATTAGGCAAAAGCGGTAGGGGGGCTTTTGTGATATTGAGAGAGAAAAAGACAACTCTACGGACATTATAATCCCCCATGTTTGACGCGATACGAGACTTTACGCTAGCCCTCCCTGATACAGAGGAGGGCTTTCCTTTTGGCGATGATGTGTTGGTATTCAAGGTGCGAGGCAAGATGTTCCTGCTCGTAAGGCTTACCGAACACCCGAACCCTTTCTCGGTCAAGTGTGTCCCAGAACGGGGCGAGGAGCTACGCGCCACTTACCCTTGCATCGTCCTAGGTTGGCATCTTAACAAGAAGCATTGGGTTACCGTTACCAACCCCGAGATTATCACAGCCGAACTGCTCTGGGAACTTATCCGCACCTCCTACGAACTGGTGCAGAAACGGCACTAGAAACGTACCAGCGTCCAGTAGCGTCCCCCGCTGGGGCGGTAATACACCAAACAATGATACTCGTTGTGTGTCTCGGCACTGTTCCCCTCGGCAAAGCGTCCTCCCGCTAGGTAACGGTAACTATATACCCCTTGTTTAAGATAGATACTCGCTTCGTATGTGCCTCGCTCTTCGGAGTAACGCATCGGCACGCGACGCGCCCCCACCTCCACCATAACATCCTGCCCAGCAAGCCCCTCTAGGGTAAAGTAAACCCATGCATACTCTGCCTCTAGGGGAAAGTACTTGCCGCTACCAGAGGGGCGTAGCCTATCGGTCGTGTACCCCTCGACACACCACCCATTGAGGTCAGCGCGAGTACTGGCGTGCAACCGCTCGCGTCCAGCAATAGAAAAGCGGTCTGGGAGCACCTCTACGTGAAACGCCCCGTCGCGAAAGAGGATAGAACGCACCCCCTCGCCGGGCACGCGGAGACTCTGTAAGTCAAGCACATGCCACTCGTCGCCTCCGGCAAAGCGCCCCGTATCTTGCCCTCCGTAGAGTAAGCCTGTTGTCCCTTCCCAGCTATGGCGTGGTAGCTCTTGCCAATGCGCACTGTTCCACCCTTGCCCCACGAATCCTCGCAGGTCGCGCGGGTCGAGTAGTCGCCCC
>CALHZE010000298.1 GCA_938040915.1 uncultured Bacteroidia bacterium
CCGTTCTTATTCCTGTTGCAAAGGTAATTATTTAATAATTGCGTTCACACGCTCCACCATCCGCTGCTCAAACCCTGCAGAGGTGTCATGCTCTAACTTTTTGCCTACTAGGCGTTCGTAAAGTTCGAGGTAGCGTTGAGAGATGGCTGCCGCTTGCTCATCGCTCAAGACTGGGATCTTTTCCCCAGCTTTTCCCGAAAAGCCATTGTCTAACAACCACTGGCGCACAAACTCCTTAGAGAGTTGACGAGGCGCCTTCCCCTCACGAATGCTACTCTCAAAATCCACACTCTCGAAATAGCGTGACGAGTCGGGCGTGTGCACTTCGTCGATCAGATATACCTTGCCATCTCGCAAGCCAAATTCATACTTGGTGTCTGCCAAGATTAGCCCTCGTGCCGCAGCTAGTTTTGACCCCGCTTCAAAAAGCGACAACGCATAACGCTCGATTTGCTCATAATACTCTGGCGCTACGATCCCGCGAGACATAATTTCCTCGCGCGAGATATTCTCATCATGCCCCGCCTCCGCCTTGGTCGTAGGTGTTAAAATCGGGTTTGAAAACGCATCATATTCTCGCATCCCTTCCGGAAGTCGAACGCCACAAAGCGTACGCGCTCCTCCCTTATACTCGCGCCACGCGCTACCACACAGATAACCGCGAACGATCACCTCCACTGCAAACGGTTGGCAGTCTAACCCCACCATCACCATCGGGTCGGGCATCGACGTCATCCAGTTGGGTACAATCTCGCGTGTCGCCTCTAGCGCTTGGTAGGCGATCCCGTTCAGCACCGCCCCTTTATGCTCGATCCCCCATGGCAGTACGACGTCGAAATGCGATCGGTCACCACCAGCGCGATTTGACCTCCAGACAAGTGGTAAACATCACGCACCTTGCCCTGAAAGCGAGACTCAACGCCGCGGAATGCACACTCTGTATGTAAGATTACGTTACTCATCGTTCCTTTATTGCTATGAGGTTGTTACTTACGCCTCATCCTCCTCCTTTAATGCTGATTCCCCGCTCCCCGCTTCCCACTCTCTAAAAGCCTCTACGATGTCTGATACGAGGCGGTGGCGGACGATGTCTTCTAGTCCCATCTCAATTACCGCAACCCCTGGTATGTCTCTGACAATCGCCAGCGTATCTACTAACCCAGATTGATGGGCTCTGGGTAAATCGATTTGGGTTAAGTCGCCTGTCACGATTGCCTTCGCATTACGCCCTAGGCGGGTGAGAAACATCTTGATTTGAGGTATAGTCGCGTTCTGTGCCTCATCCAAGATCACATACGCGTTGTCCAACGTTCGCCCTCGCATATAAGCCAAGGGCGAAATCTGTATCGTCCCCTCGTGCAGCAATGACTGTAGTGTCGCCGCTGGCATCATGTCATTGAGAGCGTCATAAAGCGGTTGCAGATAGGGGTCTAGCTTGTCTTTTAGATCGCCAGGCAGAAACCCTAATCGCTCCCCAGCTTCTACGGCTGGGCGCGTCAAAATGATCCGCCGGATACTCCGTGCGCGTAACGCTCTCACCGCAAGTGCTATCGCAATGTAGGTCTTGCCCGTCCCCGCAGGTCCGATGGCAAAAAGTACATCATTCGTACGTTCGGCTTCGACCAACAACCGCTGGTGAGCCGTACGAGGCGAAACGCGTACCCCACTCGAACCATAAACCAGCACCCCACCGCTTCCTGTCTGGTGTGCGCCTCGCGCCTCTATTTCTTCTCTTGCTGCAGGATCGGCAAGGAGCAACCGGTTAAATTCGTGCTCCTCGATCGTCTGCTGGCGCATATAAATTGCCTCCAAGGCAAATATCAAGCGCTCGAGCTCGGCTATCCGTGACGGAGCGCCTTCTACTAAAAGTTCCGCCCCTCGGGAGACCAAACGCAAGTCGGGAAAACGCTCTTGGATGCGAATGAAACGTTGATTGTTGACGCCCAATATCTCTAGCAGGGCAAAGTTTTCTAACGAGACCGTCTGTTGCACGATCCCTCCCATACGCTTCATCGCGCCGATGAGGTTAAGCGTATGAAAATCTGCCGGATACTGAGTAACAAACTAGGCATTGTCATGCTAATAAGGGTCACTACGCCAAAAATTACGGGCTGCAAGGTAGTAGAAATTTGTCGAAGTAGTAGACTACTTAACGCACACCCCACGCCTACCCATAACGTCAAACGGTGGCGCATCAGCCCGCCCGTGACCGCAATCCCCGCTCCTAAGACAATGAGTTTTCCCACAAGTGGGCTAGGGGAGTCAAAGCCCACAAGCCCTATCGGGGCCAAGTATGCTCCACGTCGCCGCAATTGCATGACGAGTTTCTGTGAAAAAGGGGAGGTCTCGCCTCCGATAATGACATACCAACCCATACGAGCCTCCCAATCCTAAAATGGGCACTAACCCCCACAACATCCCCGCATGTGCCCAATAGCCTTGAGAAAAATAAACAACCAGCCCTGTCAAAAAGGTTGCCACTCCCCATAGTGAAAAGAAGGTCGCTTCGGTGCGTCTCATCGCGCGCTTACGAAACTTTTGGTGGTGTTTCCTCTCCTGGGTGTCGTAAAGCCGAGATCCGAGCGTTTACAACAAAAAGCATACGGACCAACTCTTGTCTATCCTCGGGCGTTAGATCGCTGATACACTGTTCGATCACCCGATCTATTGTCTCGTTGATTACGGGCAGTGCCTCCAGCGTGTTTGGGGGGAGGGAGAGCAAACACAGACGCGCATCATGCTGACTGCGACGTTTCAAAAGCCACCCTTTGGCTTCGAGTCGTGTGGTCTGTCGTGAGACAGAGCCGAGGTCTCGTTCGTTGTAACGCGCTATGTCGCGCAGACTCACCTCGCCGCGCAACGAGACTTGAGAAAGGAGGATGGCATCTTCAAACGTAATGCCCTGAGTCTTGGGTTGGTTCAAGGCTTGGTCTATGGTTACTCTGAGTCCGAAGAATGAGTGCCATAGGGCTTGGTAGATCCCTATTTTTGATTCCATGCTAGTTAGGCTTTTACGTCACACACCGGAAGCCCGAGTCTTGCTCCCGTTTCACGCCCAAAGGTAACATTTTTCTTACTTGCCACTGCGGAAGACGGGGGGGAGCAGTGGCTTGATATATTTCTATGTGCGGCATCGCCTTCCCTGTGTCAAATAACTGAATGGCTTGTACGGATGCATCGCGTGCACACGTCGTCTTTCACTTGCAGCTGCGACAGCTCGTGCAGTCTCCCCCTGTCTGCGCACGTTGCTTAGTGTGCTGCGGTGGCGATCGTCCCCGGCATCATCTCACGAGCATTCTCACAACCGAGCGAACCACAATTGGCACTCGCGTCGCATTTACACTCGCTACCACACCGACACTCTACCCCATCACAAGACTCAACCTCACTCAACTCAACCCCACTACTTTCCTCTTCACTTTTCTGCACAACTGCTACATTATCCAGTTCCTCTGCCTGCTTACACGATAGAAAAAATAACGAAGATGAGAACAATAACACCAAAATGAATGACCTCATTACCGTTGACTCTTATAGATAATCTCATACATAAAAACGCAACCACTGCAACAATGTTGCAATGGTTGCGCCGGAAAATGAACTCTTTTTAACCTTTTATCGTCGCCGGTGGCGTCTGGTTGTTCGTCGCCAAATGCTCGCGCATCGAGGTGTCAGCTTGGATATTTTGCAACTGGTAATAGTCCATCACTCCAAGCTTACCGTTTCTGAGCGCCTCAGCCATGGCTAGCGGGATCTGCGCCTCTGCCTCGATCACCTTTGCCTTCATCTCTTGCGCACGAGCCTTCATCTCCTGTTCGGTTGCTACCGCCATTGCACGCCGCTCCTCTGCTTTGGCTTGTGCAATGTTTTTGTCTGCATTGGCTTGGTCAAGTTGCAAGACCGCACCGATATTCTTTCCGATGTCTATGTCGGCGATATCGATCGAAAGGATTTCAAAGGCTGTGCCAGCATCCAACCCTTTGTCTAACACCACTTTCGATATCGTGTCAGGGTTCTCTAATACAATCTTGTGTGAGGAAGAAGAACCGATCGACGAGACGATCCCCTCGCCCACACGCGCCAAAACAGTTTCTTCGCCAGCCCCTCCCACAAGTTGATTGATATTTGTGCGCACCGTCACTCGCGCTTTCGCTATCAGCTGAATACCATCTTTGGCAACGGCCGTGACGGGCGGTGTATTGATCACCTTCGGGATCACTGACATCCGTACTGCCTCATATACATCGCGCCCTGCTAGGTCAATCGCAGTGGCCATCTTAAAATTTAATGGGATATTCGCCTTTTGGGCAGATACTAAGGCCTGCACTACTTTGGGTACATTACCGCCCGCCAAATGATGAGCCTCTAGATCATTGCGGGCAAGAGTGAGCCCAGCCTTCGTGCCCCCAATCAGCGCCTGCACGATAATGCGTGGCGGCACATGACGCCAACGCATCAGCGCTAGTTGAATGAGCGATACGTGGACTCCTGACACTAGCGCCGTAAACCACAGGCGTACGGGGATGAAGTAAAGGAGTATCCATAAGGCAACCAAACAGACGATCACAATGACAAATAGCGTCGTGTCCATGTCCTCTCTTTAGATGATTAAAAAACGAACAACAATATCTGTTTCACAATGGCTTGAAGAGCATCGCTCCTCAAACTCCCACAAAGATACGCATTATCTTGTCTCTTTGAGCGACATCGGCAAAGAGTTTGTAAAACGGAGCGCCTCTCAGCCCACACCCCAATCATTTTCAACAACCTCGGTCATTGTCTATTACTACTACCACCGCCTCGCGACTCGTCACAGACAAGGCAGCTACGCTACTCAATGCGACCCCGACGACCCAGACGATCTCCTCGGTGGCATCTTCTAATACCCACACCGCGCGACGTTGATAAGTGGGTAGGCGGCGATCGGTCAGCAAGTCACTCACCTTCTTGTGACGCCCCGCCATCCCCAATGGTGTAAAAATATCGCCCGCCCGCCAATGCCGCAAAGACAATGGATAACGAAGCTGTGCGGCGTCAAACATCGCCGTCCACGCCCCTCGTTGTGCGTAAGCCTTTAGTGCCCGCATATCCTCAAAGTGGGGGAGGAGTGTGCGGCTAATCTGCATTTTTAACCTGTCGGTCGCGTGCGAAGAGGGGAACTCTACCTCTGTGGTTTCTGAGGTTATCACTATCGGTTCGTCGCTCCCTCTTGTTGTCTCGCGAGGGGTTACACAAAGACGTCCGCGATCATAAATCGCGCGCCAAGCACGCCCTTCGAGCATACGCCCAGTCTGAGCGTGGGTGTGAAAAGCGTCGAGAGCAGTCTGTATTTCGCTTTGTGAAAATCCGTAATGCGAGAGTTTTTCCCGCAACCAATAACGAGCCAAGTCGGGATGCGCCTCCGTGAGTGGCGTCGCATATTCCCAAAAAAAAGCCCCATCAAGCGCCAATGAGCCCCATTGCGTCTCGGCTTCTGTCGTCAGGGCGCGCTGCGCCTCGGCGACGGCTTCTGTCGCTGCAACTAAGTGTTGTAAAGCGCGGGGATTGAAATGAGTGAAGTGGGGGAGGAGCTGGTGACGTATGTAGTTGCGCGTGTATTGGTCTGTCGTGTTTGACGAGTCTTCTACATAGCGCATTGCGTGATCTTCGACCCACGCATTGATTTCCTCGCGTGTCGTGTGCAAAAGTGGGCGCACGAGGCGTCCGTTGCGCGGTCGCATTGCCATCATTCCTCGCAGCCCTGTGCCGCGCGCTAGGCGAAAGAGGAGGGTCTCGGCTTGATCGTCTGCGTGGTGTGCGGTCACGATCTCGGTATACCCGTGCTGTGTGACGAGCTCGTCGAAAAAGCGGTAACGCAACTGACGACACCCCACCTGTGTAGATCCCACCCCGTGGGACTCACACCACTGGTGGGTATCTTCTCGACGGAGGTGGAGGGGGATGTGGTGCAGGTGGCAAAAATCGGTTACAAAAGCTTCGTCACGAAAAGACTCATCCCCCCTAAGCTGAAAGTTGAAATGTGCCACAGCGACAGACCAATGACGCATCAGGAGGTGAAGCAGGAACATAGAGTCGCGTCCGCCACTCACCGTCACGAGGGGACGTGAGTGGGGCGCAAGAAGTCCCTCCTGCGAAATAAAGGTCAGGATCTTTTCTTCTAGAGTCGAGGTGGGAGCGCTAGGTGACATCTTGTTCTCTTTCTCATTTTCGTGCCAGTGGAACGTGTGTCAAACTCCGATCCTACGAATCGGTTGATAACCA
>CALHZE010000299.1 GCA_938040915.1 uncultured Bacteroidia bacterium
CTGCATCTCTAAAAATCCTCCTGTTTTTAGAGTCAACTTTTTTCAGGATAAGACAGGGTGTCGTGATTTGACGATTGCCCCCGAGGCAGGCAACCCCGATCTTTCCCACGTCACCTCTCTTGAGAAGATGTTCTCGTGGTGTGAGAACTTTAACTCGGATATCTCGGGGTGGGATGTCAGTCGAGTGCAAAGTTTGGATCGTACGTTTATAGGGTGTAGTGCTTTCAATCAACCCCTAGAGTGGTGGAATGTCGCGTCGGTCATCTCTCTTGACTATACATTTCATTCTTGTAGCGTCTTTAACCAACCACTCAATGGTTGGGGCAAGAAAATGAAAAATTTAACACACGCTACGGGCGTGTTCTCCCACTGTACGCGCTTTAACCAGCCTCTCGATCAGTGGGACGTCTCTCATGTTTTGAGTTTCCATAATCTCTTTACCTATGCTAGGGCGTTTAATCAGGATTTAAGTAGTTGGAAACCCACCGCACTAGGTCAATATCGCTATATCGGGTTGTTTAGATCGGGGCTTAGTCGCGAGAACTACTCGAAGCTTTTGATCGCTTGGGCATCGCTGATGACAACAAAACATGTAAGACTTCAGGCGCAAGGGCTGAAGTTTACGCCAGCGGCGGTGTCTGCGCGCACGAAGTTGATCAATGAACTGCAATGGGAGATTTCGGATGATGGTCTTGATAGTAATACCCCGACGTTTGCTATTGCGCAGACCGCGGTGGAAGGGGTTGTCAAAGGATCTATCAAACTTACTGTTATAAGCAGTCAGTTGACTAATGCTGACAAGAAAGCTATGACCTGCAGCAACGAGAATGTAAAATGGAGATGGGGCGATGACTCTTTTTATATCCATACCTCCGTGCCTGTGAATGAACAAGTGACCTTTACCATCCCCGCCAATAGCGAACACGGGGCGCTGAGCGCCTCGCTCTCGCTAAGGGTCTATCACTATGCTGCCTTTCGTGTGCAAGAGAGAAATATTTACCTCCAATACGGGGCAAGTACGGAGCAGACGCTGACGTTTGGCACTCCCAAGCCAGAAGATCTCACCGAGGAGGAAAAGCGGTTTTCTGCGCACGTAAGGTTTGCTAACGATGAGTCTGCCGCAGAATACCTTGAGGTAACCCTTACGCCAACGCCCAGAGGGGCAAAAGCCGTCTTCAAAGCACTGAAACCTACGGGAAAGCAGATCTATGTCGATTTGTATACCTGTCCGAAATCGTTCACCACAAAAACGGTTCGCGTCTTTCTTGTGCCCGAGGTTACCTCATTTGCTTTTGAGAATAGCCCCCTTACGCTCCGCGTAGGTGAAAAGCGCTCGATGGGCTTCTCGGCAGTTATAGGGGGGGAGAAAGTGACCTCTATCGCCGACTTCGACGTACTAGGAGGATTGAACTGGGAAGTAAAGGGCGCAGCCGATGCGGTTAAGTACTATGGTGATGGGACGGTAGAGGCGCTGAAAGAGACCGCAGGGGTGGAGATTGAGGTGAAGACTCGTGCCCTTGTCCCTCAGCAGACGGCTACGCTTAAGGTGCGCGCCGAGGCGGTAATCCCAGGACATAAGCTCGTAATCAACCACAGCACGCTCTCCGACTTTAGCTATAGCACCGAACCGAAGGATATCTCGTCTCTCCAGCCCGGCATCGAGGTCTATATCTCTATTTTGAGTGAGCAGCTTGACCTTACGGCAAAGGTTACGGGGAGTGGAGCGCGGGTAGAAGAGATCGCGAACGGGCGTAGCTATAGGTTCGTTATGGGCACAGAGGACGCTACGCTCACCTTCACGAAGACGCCCCCGCCTACTTACGAGCTCGATGTTAATATAGGCAATACGGGGCTTTCTGTGGAGGGCACTGCGACACACGCCCTCAATCAGTTGCTCGAGGGCGAGGTCGTTACGCTCAAGGTGGATAATCCTGCCGACAAGGAGCTTGTGGTGAGCGCGACGGGCGTTGCTATTACGACGGTCACGCCAAATAAGCTCTACAAGGTGACCATGGGGCGGCAGAATGGTGTCGTCACCTTCAATCTTAAGCCAGAGCGTAAGTTCCCATTCTCTGTAGATTTGGGCACGACGGGGCTAGCGTATAAGACCGAGCCCGCTGATTGTACCGAGCTCGCCTACGGCGCTTCTGTCAAGGTGACGATAACGAACCCCGAAGGGAAGAAGCTCGTAACGACTCTCAATGGGGCGCAGGCAGAACTAGACGTATTGACCCCTAACTCAGAGTATCGGGTGACTATGGGAACCTCCGGTGCTGTGCTAAAGGTGGGCTTTGCTGTGGAACCCCCGACCTATTCGGTCGAGATTGACGATTCGGCATTGGGGAGCGGTCTGACAGTAATAACCAATCCTCCTAGCTTGCAGAAGCTTGACGAGGGCACGGAGGTGCGCATCTGGGTTTATGTTATCCCAGAGACGCAACAGTTAGTGGCGAAGGTGACCGAAGGGGGCATCCTTGCCGAGCGGACGGGGAGGACTTCGTTCAGTCTCAAGATCGCGAAGACGAACGTTAAGGTGAAACTCTCTTTGGAAGAGATACCGCAGACGCCGAGACCCAAGCACAATGTCGAACTCAAGAGTGGTATTACGGGGGGCTCGGTATACCTCTCGCATAAAAATGATGTAGAGGTCGGGACGGTGGTGACGATTAGTTATCAAGCAGCGTCTGACTATAAGCTTCACACTCTTGTAGTCTATCGGAAAGATAAGCCCGCGGAAACGGTAACGGTGGAAAACGGAAAGTTTGTGATGCCCGACTTTGACGTTGAGGTCAATGTGACCTTTGCATCAAAGAAGCACAACATTGAGATTGGAACGGGCATTACGGATGGGACGGTGGCGACCACCCCAGCGGGTAATGTCCTTGAGGGAACGCGGGTACAGATAGTGGCAGTGCCAAACAATCCTGCCACACATCGTCTCTTAGAGAATTCGGTAAGGGTGACCCCGCGCGATCCCTCGTCGTCGCTGGTGGTAAATGTGTTGTCTGACCTATCGTTTATTATGCCTGAAGAGGATGTGGTCGTGACCGCAACCTTCGTTACAACGGGGCATGTCGAACCATCATACGACATTGAGATTACGCAGGATGCGAATGGGACAATCACGACCTCGCCGAGTGGTAAAGCGAAAAAGGACGAGGAGGTCATCATCACGATGGTCGGCAATCAGGACTATATGCCAAACTATACGTCCCTTTCTGTAAAAGAGAAGAACGGGGCTCAGACGTCGGTCAGAATCTACGAACAGAATAAGTTCCGTATGCCAGCAGCAGACGTTGTGGTAACGGGCACGTTTGTGGGCAAAATGTACGAACTGACTACCCAAGCTGAAAATGGAATATTGACGCTCTCTACCACGCGTGCGGCGAAATCCGAAACAGTTACGGTAACTCACAAAGCCGCAACGGGCTATAAGCTGCTTGAGGGCTCATTGAAGTATCATCAGAAAACGGATAAGACCGTTGAGGTGTCCATTACGGGCAATACGTTCTCTATGCCTGCCTTTGACGTGGTCGTTACGGCAGAGTTCGTCTCTACGCGTCACAACATCGTCCTCACTACGGCAGTCAACGGTCTGTTAAAGAGCGCGCCAGAAAGGTATGCGTATGAGGGAACAACAGTTACCATCTCGGGTACAGGTGCAACGGGGTATACGCTCGATATGGCGAGCATTGTGGTTACCAAGCTAGGCGACCCGAATACGAAGGTGTCTGTAAATCTGGAGAAGCTGACGTTCGAGATGCCCGACTACGACGTAGTGGTGAAGGGCGAGTTCAAGGAAATAAGCACCTTACACACCATAACCATCGAGAACAAGACGCCCGATAGGGGGAGTATAACAGCCTCGCCCAACATGGATGTGGCAAAGGGCACGACGGTAACGATTGTAGAGACCCACAACGAGGGTTATGAACTGGATAAGACCAAGCTCGTTGTCTATAAGAAGGGCGACCCGAATACGACAGTGTCCGTAAATCTGGAGAAGCTGACGTTCGAGATGCCTGACTACGATGTGGTCGTTTCTGGTGAGTTTGAACCCAAGAGCTATGCAGTGACGGTAAAGGAGGGTATTGAGCACGGGCAGCTGATATTGGCAGCCCCGACGGCTAAGTTTGGCGAGACGGTAACCATCACGGTAACGTCTGACGAGGGCTATAACCTTAAACCCAATTCGCTGGTGGCGTACAAGAAGGACAGTCCGTCAGAGAAGGTTGAAATCGTTAACCTCTCGTTTACCATGCCCGCTTTTGACGTAGAGGTGGCGGCTGAGTTTGAGGCTGCCACAAAACACTATAAAGTCAATCTTGCCGTGACAGGAAAGGGGACGCTTGTCATTAAAGATTATACGGCGGCGCAACTAGAGAGCGTCCCCGCGAATACGACGCTTACCGTGCTTGCGACCCCCGACACAGGGTATGAGCTTACGGCGCTCACGGCAGGTGGGGTATCGATTCTAGAGACGAAAACCTTGACGGTAACGGGCGAGGTCACGGTTATAGCGACTTTTACTGAGACGAATAGCGGTAAGCCAGAGCCTAACAAACCCGACGACGGGCAGAAAGACCCGCTGGCGGTGGAAGACGCCTCGCTTGCTGGGGTGACGGTTGCGCCTAACCCATTTACTAACCAGTTGCGTATTGTGGGCAATGGGCTTGCGGGCGAGTATGCCTTGCTGAACCTACAGGGACAGGTGCTCCGTGCGGGGCGTCTTGATGCGATGGAAACTACGGTTGTGACTGAGGAACTCTCCGCGGGGCTCTACCTCCTGCGTTTGAGCGTGGAGGGGGCGACGAAGACCCTACGGGTGGTGAAAGAATAGCGCTCTGTAAGGAGGCTTACTGTGTGCGAGCCGTCTCCGCGAGGGGGCGGCTCGTTTTTTTTGTAATTCGCTTTTGGTGTGGGAAGACGAACATCGGAGATCCCGCGCTTTTGGGGTTGCCAAATGTCTTTTCTAACTTTGCGCCACAAAACGCACGTAAGAGAATGCCCGAAAAACTGGTCGCTAAGAACCGAAAGGCAAGCTACCTCTACGAGTTCGTCGACACCTATACGGCTGGCATGGTGCTCACGGGGACGGAGATCAAGTCCCTCCGACAAGGGCACGCAAGCCTCGTTGACGCCTATTGTCTTTTTATTAACGGCGAGCTCTGGGTGCGTAACCTCCACATTCCAGAGTATACGTTGGGGACGTTTTATAACCATGCGGTGCGGCGCGACCGCAAGCTCCTTCTCACCGCGCGAGAGTTAACCAAGTTGGAACGCGCCGTGAAAGCCAAGGGGAGCACCATTATTGCCACGCGCCTCTTTATCAACGAACGCGGCTATGCGAAGCTCGCTATCGCCCTCGCACGCGGGAAGCAGCAGCACGATAAACGCGAGTCGCTTAAGAAACGAGACACCGACCGTGAGATTCAGCGTTACCGCCGCCACAGTAGTTAATTGCCCATGGCAGAGCAGCGCTCGAGGGGCGTGTCTGCCGCCACGTGTTCCACATCCGCAACCTCTTTTGTCAGGTCATTTTAATCACTTTTAGGTAGAGGATTGAGAAAAATGCAACGAGTAGAATCTTGTGAGGAATTACGCCGTCTCTTAGACGCCTACCGCGTACTGTCGCGGACGATCGGTTTAGTCCCCACGATGGGCGCATTGCACGCAGGGCACGTCTCGCTCATTAAGCGCGCGATGGCAGAAAACGAGATCGTTGTGGTGAGCGACTTTGTCAACCCCACGCAGTTTAACAATCCGAACGACTTTAAGACCTATCCGCGCGATCTCTTTAGTGACGCAAAGCTCGTGGAAAGCATCGGCGCGACCCTGTTTTTCACTCCCTCTGAGCAGGAGATGTATCCTACGCCCGACACACGCACGTTCTCTTTTGGCAACCTCGACAAGGTGTTAGAGGGGGCACACCGTCCTGGACACTTCAACGGCGTGGCGCAGATCGTGAGCAAGCTCTTTGAGCTCGTGCAGCCTACGCGTGCTTATTTCGGCGAGAAGGATTTTCAGCAGCTCGTGATCATCAAGGAGCTTGTCAAGCAGTTGCGCATGAGAATCGAGATTGTGCCGTGCCCGATAGTACGCGAAGCCGACGGGCTCGCCATGAGCTCGCGTAACCAGCTTTTGAGTTCGGAGTGTCGGCGCGACGCACCGGTGATTTACGAGGCCATCAGTAACCTCAAGCGCGACCTGCTCTACGAACATTATGGTGTGATAAAAGATAAGGCTATTGCGAAGATCGAGGCGCGAGGTTCGTTGAAAGTCGAGTACCTCGATATCGTCAGTGCGTTTACCCTTAACCAGATCTATTCCTACATCCCGAATGGGACGCGCATCTTGACTGCCGTACAGGCGGGGGCGGTGCGTTTGATCGACAACGTGGGTTACTAGAGAGCAACAGCAATAGACGCAGAAGAAGGGGAGAGAGTAGCTATGCAAATCCAAGTACTCAAGTCGAAGATACACCGTGTGCACGTGACAGAGGCAAACCTCGATTACATCGGGAGCATCACTATAGACGAGGCGCTTATGGAGGCAGCCAACCTCCTTGAGGGGGAACGGGTCTCGATCGTCAATGTCAATAACGGAGAGCGTTTTGATACCTACGTCATCCACGGGGCGCGTAATTCGGGGGTGATATGCCTCAACGGTCCTGCGGCACGCAAGTGTGCGGTTGGCGACATCGTCATCATCATCGGCTATGGCTCGATGGATTTTGAGGAGGCGCGCACCTTCCGTCCCGCGGTCATCTTTCCTGACACGGCGACCAATCGGTTGGTCGACTAGCGGCGCTTGATGACGTTACGAGCGTTTGTGAGGAAGCCGGTGGTAAAGGTCTTGCTCCTGCTTCCGCTTTCCTTGCTCTTACTCTATTTTGCCTTTCGTGATGTCGCCTTTGAGGGCTTTCTTTCAGCCCTTGGCGAGGCGCATGTGGGGTGGATTATTGTGGCGGTACTGGTGAGTACGGCCTCTTTTTTTGTGCGCGCTGCACGGTGGCAACAACTCATGAACGTGGGGGAGCATCGCGTCTCTTTCTTTACGTCGCTGTATGGGTTGCTATTTGGTTACTTCGTTAACCTGTTAATCCCTCGTGCGGGCGAGGTGGGGAGATGTACCCTCGTGGCGCAACGAAGCCCGATCGCGCTAGAAACGACCATTGGCACGGTCGTTACCGAGCGGGTGATCGATCTCCTCTCGACGGTCTTGCTGACGCTCTTGGCGATTGGGGTAAGCCTTGACCGATTCGGTTCGTTTTTCCAATCACGCATAATCACCCCATTTCTTGAGAAACAGAGTATGGGTGGTGTCATTATACTGTTTTTGGGGATTGTCGCCCTCTTTGGGTTGTTTTGGCTTGTTTTATGGCTATTGCGTACGGGACGCTTGGGGGAGAAACGCCTTGCGTGGTGGAATCGTACGCGCGAGGGGCTTTGGCAAGGCGTGCTTAGCATCCGGCATTTACACAGTAAGAGTCTTTTTCTACTCTACACGCTATTGTTGTGGGGGTGCTATTGGTTAATGGCTTACACGATCTCGTTTGCCCTGCCGGCAACGGCGCATCTCGGGGGTGGGGCGGCGCTCGCGATTGTGGTTGTGGGCACGTTTGGCATGATTGTGCCAGCGCAGGGGGGGCTCGGGTCTTACCACCTTGCCGTGATGTTGTGGCTTGGGGTCGAGGGGGTGGGGCGTGCTGAGGGGCTTGCATACGCGACGCTATCACATGAGGGACAGGTGGTGCTTTACATCCTGATGCTCGCTCTTTGTTACCTCATAGCGTGGGTATCTCGACACAAGAGGCGAGGATGGCAAAAGTAAAGAGTAGCTATGTGTGTCAAAACTGTGGCGCAACCTCGGTCAAGTGGCTGGGGCGTTGCCCTGCTTGTGGGCAGTGGAACACCTACGTGGAGGAAAAGGTGGTGCAACCGACCCCACACACCAAGGGGCTTATCGAGATATCGCGCCAAGCACACCCGCAGAACCTCCGCGAGGTGCAGAGCAGTAACGAGATACGTCTCGACGCAGGATTACAGGAGGTGAACCGCCTGCTGGGCGGGGGGATTGTCCCTGGGTCAATCATCTTGCTGGGGGGGGAACCTGGGATTGGCAAGTCGACTCTCTCGCTACAACTCGCCCTGCATTCTCATTTTGATAAGATCCTTTACGTGTCAGGCGAGGAGAGCGCAAGCCAGATTCGGATGCGTGCCGACCGGCTCGGTACATTGCCAGAAAACTGTCTGATTCTCAATGAGACGCTCCTTGAGAGCATCTTACACCACTGCTCGGAAACGACGCCAGGGCTCGTGGTAATCGACTCGATTCAGACCCTTTACACCGAGACGATGGACTCGTCGGCGGGCTCGGTCGCACAGGTACGCGAGTGTGCGGCGGCGCTCTTGCGCTATGCTAAGACGAGCGGCGTGCCCGTGCTCTTGATAGGGCATATCAACAAGGAGGGGACGCTCGCGGGTCCCAAGGTCTTAGAGCACATCGTCGATGTGGTCTTACAGTTTGAGGGCGACTCTACGCACTCTTACCGGTTGCTCCGTTCGATAAAGAACCGTTTTGGTTCGACGTATGAGCTGGCGATGTTTGAGATGCAGAGCTCGGGGCTGAGGGAGATTACCAATCCGTCAGAGTTGCTACTTTCTCACCGCGAAGAGTCGCTCAGTGGGATTGCCGTGGGGGTGGTGCTCAATGGGATACGTCCGTTACTGGTTGAGGTGCAGGCGCTCGTAAGTAACTCAGCTTATGGGACGCCGCAGCGCTCCACGACGGGCTATGACCCGCGTCGTCTCAATATGCTCTTAGCGGTGCTGGAGCGTCGTCTGAACCTTCGGATGTCTACCAAGGATGTTTTCCTTAACATCGCGGGGGGACTCAAGATAGAAGACCCTGCGGTCGATTTGGCAGTGTTAGGGGCTATTCTTTCCTCGATTTACGACGCTGCCATTCCGCTCGACTGGGCATTGTCGGGCGAGGTGGGACTGGCTGGGGAGATCCGCTCGGTGGCACGTGCTGATCAACGGGCGTTAGAGGCGCATCGGTTAGGCTTTCATCGTTTCCTGAGTGCCGCATTGCCGCGCGAGACGGCGTCGGGGTTACCCTCGGGGCTTTGCCATGGGGTGCACAAGGTTGAGGAACTCACCAAGCTGCTGTTGCGACGGTAGGGGGGACTATAAGCCATAATCTCTCATCGAGAGGATGTGCCGCTCTGTAATAGGGCGGCTTTTTTGTTCTTTCCAACCTTTTTTCCGAACTTTCGCTAGTGAAACGAACGATAATAGGGTGTATCATGAAGCAAAATAGAATTTATGGGGTGTGTCTCATGCTAGTGCTCGCCGTGCTTTGGTGGGCTAATATCGGCACGGCGGCGGCCGAGGGGGAGCCGTTTATCACGCTATGGGAGGGAAACTCACATGAAACATTAAAAATCCCGATTGTAGGGCACTATAAGATCTCTATAAGGTATACCGGCTATCTCAGCCATTACGGCTATCTCGTGAAAGAAGAAGAGGTCTACATTCGTCCTGGAGAATGTTATGAAATTACTCCACCGTTTCATGCAGAATATCAGGTGGAAGCCAGTCCTGAAGGTGTACGATATATACAAATGTGCGCTCGTGTGGGGAATGGTCTTGAAGTTATTGGATCTCGCGACAAGTTGATAAGACTATGTCAGTGGGGAGATGTGAAATGAGAAACAATGGAAAATGCTTTTTTAGGATGTCAAAACATGACAGTATCTAAATATGTGGGGATTCCCGACCTGAGTCAGGTAACAACTATGGAACGTATGTTCTCGGGCTGCACTAAGTTCGATAGCCCCCTGAATGGTTGGGATGTTAGTAGTGTCACCAACATGGAGGATATGTTTTTCGGTTGTAGATCTTTTAATCAACCGCTAGATAATTGGGATGTGAGTTTAGTTACTAATATGAATTCTATGTTTCATAGCTGCAGCTCCTTTAATCAACCCCTAAATAAATGGAATGTGGGACGGGTCACGAATATGAGGCAAATGTTTAGTGGTTGTGTCTCTTTTAACCAACCACTAGATAATTGGGATGTGAGTCAAGTAACCCAGATGGGGGGAATGTTTTACAATTGCCTAAAATTTAATCAGCCACTAGATAAATGGGATGTAAGTCAAGTAACCCAGATGATGGGAATGTTTGAGTCTTGCCAGTCTTTCAATCAGCCATTAGGAAGCTGGAATGTCAGTAACGTAACAACGATGCGTCGTATATTTGAGTATTGCTTCTCTTTTAATCAAAATCTAGGAAATTGGAAATTGACGAAATGTACAAATCTAGAAGAGGGGTTTGATCAGTGTGGTATGGATATCGATAATTATACTAGGACACTGCAGGGATGGGCTGCGTCAGGTGTTTCTAAGCCGCAGGATGCTAAGCTTGAGGTCGGAGTTAGTGGTCTAAAGTATGTTTGTGAAGCGGCACATAAAGATTTGACAGATCGAGGCTGGTTGTTCCAAGGGGATGCTTTAGAGCCTTCCTATATTGGGATTCACATCCACCCATCTACCCTTGTTTTAGAAGCGGGGAAAAAGCAAAAGTTGGCACTTGAGGTTATTACTAAAGAGGGAAACGATACGGGGGTGACGTGGTCTAGTGCAGCTCCAGAGATCGCACAAGTAGATGAAACTACCGGAGAGGTATGTGGTATAGCACCAGGCAAGACTATTATTCGTGCGATAAGTAACTTTAATGCGAATAAGTACGGCAAGTGTGACATCACCGTGCGCGGAGTAAAGAAAGTCTCAGTACAACCAGCAGAAATTACCCTTTTGGCAGGGAAAAAACAGAAGCTTACAGCAGAAGTCGAGGCATTTGGAGATAATGTCGGGAAAGATGTTACGTGGACGAGCAATAAGCCGCAAATCGCTAGAGTCGACGCTACAACAGGAGAGGTCACAGCTGTTATTGGTGGAGAGGCTATAATTACAGCGACTAGCAATTTTGATAAAACAAAGAAGGCTTCTTGCTCAGTAACAGTGACCGATATCACGACCCTTGAGGTCGCTCCCGCCACTCTTACCCTTTTACCAAACGATACGCACGACCTCACAGTCCGCGTCGAGGTCGTGGGCGATGTCTCTAAGGAGGTAACGTGGTCGAGCAATGCGACAGGAGTTGCCCGCGTAGATGCCACCAGCGGACGGGTGACCGCCGTCGCTACAGGTGTGGCCGTCATTACCGCCACCAGCAAAGCCGACGAGAGCAAGAAGGCAACCTGCACGGTAACCGTCAAGGGGGTAACGGGGATTACCCTTTCGGAAAGCAGTAAGACGATAAAGAAGGGCTCTAAAGCTTTCCTCACAGCTAATGTCACGGGGGTGGGCGATATTAACAGCAAGGTGAAGTGGTCAAGCAGCGACCCGAACATCGTAGCCGTGAACGAGGACACGGGCGAAATATCTAACAGTGGTGAATGGATAGCAGATTCCGAGCACGGGAATTACTACCTTCGGATCTGGAATGTCGGAGAGGTTACCGTTACCGCTACTAGCATCGAAGATCCTACCAAGAGCGCGACGTGTAGCGTTACCGTAACTGGCATTAAAAAGTTCGGATTCCGAGGCGCTATGCCTGCGGTGTTTCCTGTGCGTAAAGGGGAGACAGCTGGTCCGTTTACCGTAGTTATCGAGGTGGTGGGCGAGTGCTCTAAAGCGGTGACATGGTCGAGCAGTGACTCCGAAATTATTAGGATAGACCCCTCTACGGGGAAGTATTACGCCGAGAAGGCGGGGTTGGCTCAATTGAGCGCGAAAAACAGTGAAGGTCAATCCATCGAGTTCTCTATGGTTGTGCCAGGGATTACGAGTGTTGAGGCACGCCCTAGCGACTTGACTCTTCGGAAAGGAGAGAAAAAGCAAATTGAAATACTCCTGAATACGCTAGATGAACGTGGAGAGATGAGTCAAGTTTATGCTCTACGCGACAATATTATACTCTATAGCGAAGATCGTCGTATAGCTGAGCTTGTCGAGCCTCAGCAGGTATTGGGTATCTCCACGGGTCGTACCCGCATTCGCGCCACGAGCGAGGAAGACCCCTCTCGCGTGGGTTATTGCAATGTCGAGGTAGAGGGGGTGGTGAGTGTTGCCATCTCGCCGGTGACTAAAATACTCAATGCGGGTGAACAGCTGACGCTAAGTGCTACTGTGGATGCCATCGGCTCGGTAAGTCGTGAGGTCTCGTGGTCTGGAGATAACAGCGCTGTAGCGACCGTTGATAGCAAGACTGGCAAGGTGACCGCCGTGGGCGTGGGTGAGGTCGAGATCACCGCAAGGAGTCGCGAAGACCATAGTAAATCAGCCACCGTGAAGGTGCAGGTTGCGGGGGTTCGGAGCGTGAGCCTATCCGTCGCAACGCTCTTATTGCAAAATCAAGGTGAGACTCGCGACTTGAAGGCGACGGTTAACGTCTTGGGCACGGTAGATAAGGGGGTAAAGTGGTCGTCAAACAACCCCAGTGTCGCGACGGTAGACCCCGTGACGGGCAAGGTGACCGCCGTAGCTACGGGGCATGCGCGCATTACAGCTACGAGCAAGGTGGATGCTACTAAGAGTGCCACCTGTCAAGTGAGCGTGGCGGGGGTTGAGATGGTAAGTGTCATCCCCGAGACGCTCACGTTGAATCGTCATGCAGGGACAGCGTTGCAAGCGATTGTGAGTACGATCGGAGAGGCGCAAAAGACGGTAACGTGGGCGAGCGATCATCCTGAGGTTGTGACCGTAGACCCCACGAGTGGTCGCGTCACAGCAAATGGAGCTGGCGAGGCAACCATTACTGCCACCAGCACGAGCAACAAGACTAAGAGCGGGAGTTGTAAAGTAACCGTCAAGGGCGTACGCCGTGTAACGGTAGAGCCCATTGCCCTCGAGCTCTTGGTGGGGCAGAGCGATAAAACGCTTGTGGCGACCGTTGAGGTCTTTGGGGATGTCTCTGATCGTGTCACGTGGTCGAGCAATCACCCCGAGATTGCGGCGGTGCGCCCCGCTTCGGGCGAAGTGACCGGAAAGGGGATCGGCTCTGCCATACTCACTGCTACGAGCGTAGCAGACCCGACGCAAAAGGCAACTGTCGCCGTGGAGGTCGGTGGGGTGCAGAAGGTTACGATAACCGCGCCTCAACCCTCGCTTAAGGTCGGAGAGACCATAACTCTTACTGCGCAGGTAGAGGTCTTTGGCAATGTGTCACAGACGGTGACGTGGTCGACCAATAAGGCGCAAGTGGCTACGGTCGATCCCTCTTCTGGTGCGGTTACGGCTGTTGCGACCGGCTCGGTGATCATCACGGCGACCAGTACGGTAGATATTACGAAAAAGGCGTCATGCACATTGGAGGTTACTGCCGCAGCGCCGAAGCCGGAAAAGATCCCTGTGGTGGCAATCGTGGTAACGCCCAATGTGAAGACGCTCACGGTGGGCGAGAAGGTCTCCCTTTCGGCAACCGTAGCGCCCGCTGAAGCAACCGAACAGGGTTATACGTGGCGGAGCGAAGACACGAACATCGCCGAGGTGAGCGCCACGGGTGAGGTGACGGCAAAGGGAGTCGGCTCGTGCAAGATCTACGCCAAGAGTAACGAGGCAGGGAGCACGGTCGAGGGCTTCTGTCAAGTGACGGTGAATGCCGCGGATGTGCCCGCAGTAAAGGTGGTGGCAATCGTGGTAACGCCCAATGTGAAGACGCTCACGGTGGGCGAGAAGGTCTCCCTTTCGGCAACCGTAGCGCCCGC
>CALHZE010000300.1 GCA_938040915.1 uncultured Bacteroidia bacterium
GACAAAAAGCGTACACACCGCACTCAAGATCTGATCCACGATCACCATCGTGGCTTCTTGCACCTCCAGATAAAAAGCGATCGTGTCACTCTCGACAAGCAACGCATAGGTCACAAGAGCCCCCATCAAACACCACCCGATCTTCCGCGTCCGATGCGGAGGGATCTGGAGTTTTCCAAGGACGTAAGAAACGATCCTCCACGAGAAAAGGGAAAATAAGATGATAAGTACACCTGCCCCGAAACGAATATATGACATATTATCTGCGAGTTACTTTTCTACCTCACGAAGATACCTTGCTGCCTCACTGCCGGCGACAACCCCCGTGGAATAAGCCAACTGAAGGTTAAAGCCTCCTGTATTCGCATCAATATCCAACATCTCCCCACAAAAAAACAGACCTTTGTGAAGGCGCGAGGCAAGCGTTTGCGCATCCACCTCCTGCGAGACGATTCCCCCTGCCGTAACGACGGCTCTTCCCCAATCCTCTGAGGTTAAAAGCTGTAATGTAAAAGACTTGAGTGTGCTTGCTAGGTACTCCTGTTCCTCGACCTTGAGTTGCCCTCCTTTGAGCTGCGGACTCAAACGCGCGCGACGAAGGATTGCTTTTAACAGCTCCGCCGGCATCCATGCCCGCGCTAAGCTACGCAAGGGTTCGTGCCCGCGCTCTGCAATGTCGCGTTGAAAACGCGCCAATAGTTTTTCGACAGTAAGCGCAGGCTTAAAATCAACAGCAAGGTCTACCACTTTGCCTCCCCTTAACCCTTCCATCGCCAGTCGGCTAAGCCTCAAAATACCGGGTCCCCCCACCCAATCATTACACAATTCGACATCAACCGGCGAGAGCGCCACGACCTTTTCCCCATTATAAGACAGCGAGAGTCCGACGTTTTTCACTAAGAAACGCTCTCTTACCCCCCAATCCGTATTCACAAAAAAGCCCACTAACGTAGGAAAGAGCTCCGTCGTCGAATGCCCCAACGACTCTGCCAAACGATACCCCGAGCCATCAGACCCCGTACGCGGGTAACTTTGCCCTCCACAAGCCAAGATAAGCGCCTTCCCTTCTGCCTCTTGTCCGTTAGAGAGGACAATTTTCCACCCATTATCTTCTTTCTCGATACGTTCCACCAACGAGTCTACCCAGACCTCAACCCCATGACGCTTGCAGTGGTGTAAAAGAGCTTCGGCAACATCCGCCGCACGACCTGAAAGAGGATAAACCCGATCGCCACGTTCCACGATGGTCTGCACCCCCTCACGATGAAGCAGTTCTAACACCTGTTGGTTGGTAAAACGACTCAATGCCCCCAAGGCGAGCGCGACATCACCGTGCAACATTGGGCGAAAGTCCTCAATGGGACGCGCATTGGTAATATTGCAGCGCCCCTTTCCCGTAATACGAAGTTTTGTCCCCACCCTCGGCATCCGCTCCACGAGCAATGTAACAGCACCCTCTGACGCTGCTGTTGCCGCCGCAAGAAGCCCTGATGCCCCTCCTCCGACCACCACGATATCATACATCGTCTCAATTGTCCTAATAACGCTCGCCCCCGCAAGCTATAAAGTCTGCAGGGGCGAACTTTG
>CALHZE010000301.1 GCA_938040915.1 uncultured Bacteroidia bacterium
CGTCTTACGTCCGCCGCAGCGAGTTGGTCACTGACCTCCGTGCGGGGATGGTCTTTTACATGATGACCGACGGTTTCATCGAGCAACCCGATAAGGAGAACTGTAAGATCGGCTCGCGGAATGTGCTAAACTACTTGGGCGAGATCGTCGGACTCCCGATGGAGACGCAACGGCGCAATCTCCTTGCCTATTTTGCGCGACACCGTGTCGGTATGCCTCAGGTTGACGACGTTACCCTCCTCGGCTTTTCGGTGGAAAACACGGAGTTGTAATAAACGTGGTATCTTTACCACCGAATTAAACGTTTGGGCTCATGGCACTATTCGGCATCTTCGGACGAAAGAAGAAGGACAAAGAAGACCTTGACAAGGGGTTGCAAAAGACCAAAGAGGGGTTCTTTTCCAAACTTACGCGCCTAATCACAGCGCGCGCGACCATAGATGACGCGATGTTGGAGGAGCTCGAGGAGATCTTGATCGCCTCAGACATCGGGGTTGAGACCACGATCAAGATCGTCGATATGCTGAAAAAGCGCGTGGCACAAGAGCGTTATAAAGATGCTGCCGAGCTTCATACCTACCTCCGCGAGGTGATCTTAGAGCTCTTGCAAGCAGAAACGCCGCCACCTCCCGCCGAGGAGAGCAAGCCGTATGTAATCTTGGTAGTGGGGGTCAATGGCGTGGGGAAAACGACCACCATCGGTAAATTGGCACATAAGTTCTCTGCCGAGGGAAAGAAAGTGCTCATCGGGGCTGCCGACACATTCCGTGCGGCGGCGGTAGACCAGCTCTCTATTTGGGCAGAGCGCGCACACTGCCCTATTATCAAGCAACAGATGGGGGCAGACCCCGCCTCAGTCGCCTTTGACACGATGTCGGCTGCAAAGGCGGGGGAATATGATGTGGTGCTCATCGACACGGCAGGGCGTTTGCACAACAAGGTCAACTTGATGAACGAGCTCTCTAAAATCAAGCGTGTGATGCAGAAGGTCTTCCCATACGTGCCACAGGAGGTGCTCTTGGTGCTCGACGCCGCGACGGGGCAAAACGCTTACGAACAAGCCAAACAGTTTATGAGCGTGACCGAGATTAACGCCCTCGCGCTTACCAAGCTTGACGGTACGGCGCGTGGCGGGGTCGCGATCGGGATCAGTGAGCAACTTCGCGTCCCGATCAAGTACATCGGCGTCGGGGAGGGGATTGATGACCTGCAGAACTTTGATCGCCAAGCCTTTGTCGACTCCCTCTTTGCCTAATGGCGCGTAAGCTTGCGCCGCGCGTGGTGATCGTGACGCTCGGTTGCTCGAAAAACCTTGTCGATAGCGAACGAATCGGAGCCGCTTTTGCTGCGGCTGGTTGGCGGGTATGTTACGACGTCGATCCGCGGCGGGGCGATGTGCTGATTCTCAACACGTGTGGCTTTATCGGTGACGCAAAGGAGGAGTCGGTCAACTACATCCTCCGTGCGGAGCGTCTCCGCCAAGAGGGCTTTTTGAAAAAGCTCATCGTGATGGGGTGTCTTGCACAGCGTTATCGCTCGGAACTCCCTACCGAAATCCCGAACGTCGACGCGTGGTATGGCGTAAACGACGAATCGCAACTTTTGAGCGACTGTGCTGTCCCGCTCGCTGCCCGCTCGTTACGCTTGCCCTCTACGCCACGCCATTTTGCTTATTTGAAGATCGCCGAGGGGTGTGATCGGAGCTGTGCTTTTTGTGCGATCCCTGCCATCCGCGGGCGTTTTCATTCTGAAGAAGAACACACTTTATTGCGCGAAGCCGAGGAGCTTGCCGCGCGAGGGGTGAAAGAGCTCATTTTGGTCGCACAGGAGCTGACATACTATGGTCGCGAGCGCGGGCAGCGTGATGCGCTTGTCCCCTTGTTGGAGAAACTGGCAGCAATAGACGGCATTGCGTGGTTGAGGTTACATTATGCTTACCCTCATGACTTTCCGCCGGCACTCGTCGATTGGATGGCAAGAGAACCCAAAGCGTGTCACTATTTAGACATCCCTGTGCAGCACGCCAATGACGCAGTGTTGCGCTCGATGCGTCGAGCACATTCCCAAGCTCAAACCGTGGAGCTCATAGAGCGCTTGAGAAGGCAGATCCCTGATATTGCCTTGCGCACGACCCTTATTGTGGGATACCCGACCGAGGGCGAACGGGAATTTGCCGAGCTCCTAGACTTTGTCCGATGGGCACAGTTCGAACACCTTGGGGCATTTCCCTATTCTGCCGAGGAAGGGACGCATGCGGCAGCGACTCTTGTCGATGTTGTGCCACAAGAAGAAAAGCAGCGCCGCTATGACGAACTTATGCGCCTCCAGCGTGGGATTGCCGAACAGGTCAGGGGGCGTCGCGTGGGGGCGGTGGTGTCTGTGCTTGTCGAGTCGAAGATGGAAGAGGGGCTTTGGGTGGGGCGCACACCGTATGACTCGCCTGAAATCGACGGTGAGGTGCACGTTGCAGCCCCCGCGGGTGCGTTGCACGAGGGGGAGATTTACCCCGTCCGGCTTTCTTCGGTGTTAGATTATGATTTCGAAGGCGAGGTGGTTGAGAGAGGAGGGGAGTAAATGGGGCGTGTGTGGGGGGCATGTAAGGCACTTTTCGCAAGAAAAAATTTTACTATATTTGCATTGGGTAAGATTTGAAGTCATTAAGAAATGCAGGGCGAAGCGCAATTAGATCGAGAGTGGTTGATGAGCCTTTGTAGTGCTGGGACAGAGTTTTTGAAAGATCTCCTAGGGCTCTTCCGCACCCAAGCGCATGCTTACGTTCGCACGCTTCATAGTGCTTCGGAATTGTCGGGAAACTCCGCCGTGGGGGATCTGACCCATAAACTCAAGGGGAGTGCTAGTTCGCTAGGGCTGCGGAAATTAGCGGAGATGGCGCAGGTGTTTGAGCGCGATGTCCGTTCGGGCGAGCTGCCACACCGAGAATTGAAGAAACGCGCCGAGGCGCTCATGGAGGCGATCGTGGCAGGCGAGTCTGCAGTGGAACATTACATCGAGGAAATCGAAAAACGGTAAATAAAGATGTTGCAGGTAACAGTGAATGGGGGCGAGACTCGTGTGAGTTTCGACCCAGGTAGCAAGCTTAACATCGCCAAGGCCGGTGAAGCGAAGAACGAGTTCGCACGCATCGTTAAGGGCGAAAATGGGCGTTTGGTACTCGATTTGGCGAATCTCGACTATATCGATTCGTCGGGCGTAGGGGCTCTTCTCTCGCTCCTGCGTTTGTGCAAGGAACACAAGTGGACTCTCGCGCTTGTGAACCCACAGCAAGCCGTTAAGGACTTGTTTAATCTCCTCCAGTTGCAGTCAATTTTCAAATTCCAGTAGTCTTTGATGTGGGGGTGTTTCGCTGTTTTCTTGACAATCATTTCGGGGAGACGCCCTCTTTTTCTCACCTCGCTTGTTGCAGGGAGCGTGTGTTTATAGGGTACGTTTCTTGCCGTTTTTTGAGTAATGGGGCGTTGTGACGCTTGGGTGTCAGGTCAGCCCCGTCCTAAACGTAAAAGAGATATGTTGTTGGGTGGTATGAAATTTATGAGTCCTGAGGAGGCGGTACAAGCCGTGCGCTCGGGCGATCATGTCCATTTGGGGAGTGTGGCGACGACCCCCACGATACTGATCGATGCACTTTGTGCGTATGGGAAGTCTGCAGGTCTGAAAGATGTACACATTCATCATCTGCATACAGAGCCACCAGCTCCCTATTCAGAACCCGAATATGAGGGGATTTTCCAGTTAGATTCGTTCTTCGTGGGAAAGAACGTCCGGAAGACGACCCAAGCGGGTTATGCCGATTATATTCCGATCTTCCTTGGCGAAACTCAGCGCCTCTATCGTGAGGGGGTTTTGCCAGTGGATGTCGCGATGGTGCAGGTGTCGCCGCCTGATGAGTTCGGTTATGTCTCGTTGGGGAGTTCGGTGGATGCGACCCTCGCGGCGATCGAGAAGGCGCGTTGTGTGATTGCTGTGGTAAACAAGCACGTACCACGGACGTGGGGGGATGCGATGATTCGTGTCGAACAGATCGATCGTTGGGTGCATCACGACGAGCCCCTCGAAGAGGTGCATTTCGGTACGCCGAGCGCAGAAGAACAGGCGATTGGCAAGAATTGTGCGGAACTCATCGAGGACGGCGCGACCCTCCAGATGGGGATTGGGAATATCCCCAATGCGGTGCTTTCGTGTCTTACCAATCATAAAGACCTCGGTATTCACACTGAGATGTTTGCCGATGGTGTCCTCCCGCTCGTGGAAAGTGGTGTTATCAATGGGTCGAAGAAGGGGACAGACCCCTACCGGATAGTCTCCACCTTCCTTATGGGGTCGCAACGGGTCTATGATTTTATAGACAACAACCCTGGGGTCTTGATGATGGATGTGGGCTACACCAATGACCCCTTCATTATCGCTAAGAACCCGCGCATGACGGCGATAAACTCTGCGCTTGAGGTGGATATCACGGGGCAGGTGTGTGCCGACTCTATCGGGACGAAATTCTATTCCGGTGTCGGCGGACAGGTGGACTTCCTTTATGGTGCCTCGCGTTCGCAGGGCGGAAAACCGATCATTGCAATGCCTTCGCGTACGGCAAAGGGCGAAAGTAAGTTAGTTCCCACGCTGAAGGTGGGGGCTGGGGTGGTGACGACGCGTTCGCACATGCACTGGTTGGTCACCGAGTTTGGGGCGGTGAACCTGTATGGGAAGACGCTTCAGGAGCGGGCGCGTCTCATTATGTCGGTGGCACATCCAGACGATCGGGAGATGCTCGACCGTGCTGCCTTTGAACGTTATGGGAGTCATTTCCACTTTCTTTCAGGGAAATAGGCTATCCCCGTCTTTCTGTTGATGTAAAAAGAAGGTCGTAGCGCCGCAAGGGGGCTACGACCTTTTTTCTTGTTACGCTTTTCCTATATGCGGAGGTGTGTCTAAACTGAGGCTATTGCAACGGGGGAGGGACGACAAGTGCGGCAAAGAGAAACGGGCGCAACACGCCCCGCATCGATACACCATTGACAATCATGACTATACGGATTCATCGGACACGACCCGACTAGCATGTAACCTGCGCCGAATGGCGTGCCTGCCAGATTCTTCTTTATTCGCTCGCCGCGCACGGGACTAGCCTACCACGTCCCAACTGCCCGAATAGCTCGTTATCAGGAGATTTACACAGCGATACGCGCCTCGGCGCGAGTTGTGAGTGGCGATACGCGTGTGTCTTCTTAGCGACGCCCTAGCGCTTTGCGCGTGATGGTTGTCCCCACCCACGCCGAAATGATGCCGATACCTGCACCCGCAAGGGTGTCGCCTAGCCAGTGACGGTTGTGATAGATGCGCAGGTAGGCCGTCCCTACCGCAGCCGCATAACCAACGACGGAGAGATACCAATATTCGCAACCCAGGCGTTGACGCAATAATTCTGCCCCGACGAATGCCGTCGCGGTATGCCCCGAAGGGAAACTATTCCACGTCGAATGGTCGGGACGCAACTCAATATGCAGCGCCTTGATCCCGTGCACCAACCCCACCATCAGCGCGATACTACTGGCACTCTCTACTAGCGGCGTCCACTCGCGGTGGCGCACCAATTCACTCACGTCGAGTGCTAACGCACCACTCATTGGGAGAAACTGCATAACGTCATCGACGTAACGCGCTCTATACTCACGATAGCGCCACCGTTCGCGAACCTCCTTGTTTAACACAAACCAGTCGAGACGATTGAGGAGCGCCGCGCCCCCGAGCACGAGCCCAGCCGGTATCCCCCATGAGTACCACGGTCCGAAGTGTGCATCGAGCATCGGTGTTGGCAACGTTGGGGCCGTAGTTAGGGGCAGTGTCTGTAAGCGTAATTGTGCGTGGAGGCGCGGGGTGAGCACCCCTAGGGTGAGAAGCAAAAGGGAGAGCCGAACGAGTAACATGGTTCGCAACTTCTTTACTATTTTTGTCAAACAAAAAGAACGGTAACTATGGCAGCAGAAGAAAGGAGTGAATTCTCTATCGATCTCGACGAGGCGATCGCCCTTGGGGTCTATTCTAACTTGGTCGTCATTTCACACTCGAGCTCGGAGTTTGTGCTCGACTTTGCGCGTGTCATGCCGGGTCATAGCGGCGCAAAGGTAGTAAGCCGCATAGTAATGACGCCCGATCACGTTAAGCGTTTCCTTCAGGCGTTGGGCGAAAATGTCCGTCGTTACGAAGGTAACTTTGGCGAAATCGACCTGCACGAGGACGACAAGCCCTTTATCAGCGCTATTAGCAAGTGTGATGCCTAGGGGAGTTCGCCGCTCCTCAGCCGCGTCGTCACCTACCCCCCCCTCGCCAGATAAGCTTTCCCCCGTTATTGCGCAGCATTGGCGGGTTTTCTTGATCGTTGTCGTCGCGCTGAGTGCTCTGCTTATGGGGCTCACTTTTGACCCGAAGGTGAGCATCGGCGGAGATGACTCGTGGTATCTGCTCGCCGCTCAAGACTTTTGGCACGGGCTTGCCTTTCCCTCGTGGCATGGCTCTTTTTACTCCATACTCCTGAGTCCACTCATTGCGCTGTGGGGGCTTGCGCTTGTACCTCTGAAACTTCTTTCGGTGCTTTTTGCGCTCGCCAGTATCTGGGTCTTGGGCACAGCCTTCCGACAGCGGCTCGAGCCCCTCGCTTGGCTGTGTGGCATCACTCTGTTTGCCTTCACCCCGAGCCTCATTACCCTCGCCAGCACAACCTATAGCGAGCCGCTCTTTCTCCTTCTTCAGAGTGGTATCTTCTATGCCTTGTTCTCTTATGAGGCGTTGCCTACGGAACAAAAAAATGCGAAACAGGGGTTTATTTGGTTGATTTCACTGGGTGTCCTTACACTCTTATTGGCTTTGACGCGAAACGTGGGATATGGGGCGTTTCTCGCGTTTCTTGTCTATTTTTTTGCCGTTGCACGCGACAAGATTCGTGGGGCACGGGTCTTTGGAGTTACGTTCTTGGGGCTTTTATTGGCGTTTACGCTCTATCGGCGGCTGTGGTGGGGCGTGACTGATGCCTCGTTTAGTGGTCAGCTTGCCCGTGCGTTGCAAGTTGACTTTTACAATGCCGCTGCAGGGAAAGAAGACGTGTGGGGGATGCTCACGCGCTTTGCCCTCAATTGCAAACAATACCTCGGTTTCCACAATTTCCATTTCCTCGGCTTTTCCAACTTTTCGCCTTATTGGGTCGTTACAGTGCTCTTGGTGGCGCTGTGTCTCTTTTTGTTGGTTAAGAGTTGGCGGCGCGATAAGACCCTCACTCTGTTGGGGATTTATCTTGCGGCGATGTATGGGGTCACGTTCGTCACCCAGCAAGTTTCGTGGAATCAGGAGCGCCTTGTCCTTGTCTATTTTCCCCTCTTTCTCTTTTTTACTCTCGGGGGCGTGCTTTCCTTCGTGCGGCGTGGGTGGTTGCGCGTGGTGGTCTTGGGACTCTTTTTCATCTCGCTTTGTGCTCTTTTGTTTCAAACAGCCAAGCGGGTGGATATGCAGCGCATCCGCGCTAATCTGAATGGAGATCGTTATGCCGGTTACACCCCCGATTGGGAGAGCTACCTCAAGATGAGCGAATGGGTCGGGACACACCTTCCTGACTCGGTCGTGGTGGCGTGTCGTAAGCCTAACAATTCGCGTATCTATGGCAATCGCCCCTTTTTCGGGGTCTTCAAGCTCCCAGGTGAGGATGCCGTTACCAATCGCGCCTTTTTAGACTCGAACCATGTAGCATACGTCATGTGTGGGCGTTTGCGGCGCTACACAGAACAGCGGACGGACGAGTTTATCAACACCATGCACATCATGTTAAGCTACGTGTTGCGCGAACAGCCTGATTTCCTTGAGTTGGTGCATCACGAGGGCTCGAGCGAGCCTACCTTCCTTTTCAAGCTCAATCGAGAGGAACGCGGCGGCACGATCGACGAGCAGCGTCAACGCCTTCAGTCGGGTCTTTACATCTATCAAGGCAATCCCGAGGCTTACTATCGCCTTGCCAACCTAAGTCTCGCCGAGCGACGTCCTGACGAGGCGCACGATTACATCCTCGAGGCGGTAAAGCTCTTTGAGGCGGAGAATCTCCCTCTCCCTGCCCCCATCCGTGAGACGCTCGCGATGATTCGCTTTGCTAAGGGAGAGTATGTGGCAGCGATCGCCGAGTTCGAAGCGTTGATCGGCGAACATCCTCAAGAGGCTCGACTTTGGTATAACCTCGGGGTTTGTTACCAGCGAGTGGGTGATTCGCGGGCTGCCGAGTGTCTTGCGCGTGGAAAAAAAGGAGAGGGCGCACCCCAATGATAGCCGGACAACGCGTGGTGGTCGTAATGCCCGCCTATAATGCCGCCTCGACGTTAGCGCGCACGGTGGCAGAGATCCCCCGTGATATCGTTGACGACATCGTCTTGGTCGACGACCGCAGTAGTGATGACACCGTGGCAGTGGCTACCTCACTCGGGCTTACGCACGTCCTCCAGCACGAACAGAACCGCGGCTATGGGGCAAACCAAAAGACCTGTTATGACTATGCTCTAGGGCTCGGTGCTGATATCATCATCATGCTCCACCCTGACTATCAGTATACGCCGCTCCTCATCCCCTCGATGGCCTATATGATTGCGCAAGGGCTTTACCCCGTGGTGCTCGGTTCGCGTATCCTTGGGGGCGATTGTCTCAAGGGGGGGATGCCGCGTTACAAGTATGTCGCTAACCGCTTTCTTACATTCTTTGAAAACTTGTTTTTGGGCGAAAAGCTTAGCGAATATCACACGGGCTATCGTGCCTATGCGCGGCAGGTCTTAGAGAGCATCCCCTATCACGACAATAGTGACGACTTTGTCTTTGACAATCAGTTCCTTGCCCAGTGCTTTGGTCACGGCTTTCGGATTGGCGAGGTGAGTTGCCCGACCAAGTATTTCAAAGAAGCCTCGTCAATCAACTTCTCGCGGAGCGTGAAGTATGGGCTCGGAGTCCTCGGCGTTTCGCTCGCCTATCGCTTCTTGCGGCGCTATAGGGGCTAGCGTTGGGGGCGTGGTTATGAGCATTGAGTTTTACCCAGAAGCCCATAAACCCGAGTCAACAAATTGAGGTAACTCTCTGATTTGCCAATGGGTTAGTGTTAAGCAAGGAGGTCGCTGTTCAGATTAAGGAGCAGAGAGTGTGTAGAGTCTGATAGGGCGTGTATAGTCGCGGCGGGTAAGAGTAGTCTCTCATCCGCCGTTTTTTTTGGGGGGGGAGAGCTTATGTTTTTGCAAGCACGCTAAATTTCTCTATACTTGTTGTGAGGGAGGGATATAAGTGTTACGCGTATACCCATTCATAGCCTCCCTTCTTACAGATTACTCTAATCTAACAGAATGATGAGATTTTTAAGCGTTTTATCTCTCCTTGCCGCCCCCTTTGTTGTGGGGTTGCTATTGAGTTCTTGTAATAAGACAGAACTCAAACCAGCTTCTGCACCAGAGCAAGATGTCGAGATGCAGGCGAATTCTCTCTCCGAAGAAGAAGCCGTTGCTCAAGTGCGAAATGTCTATGGAGCTCTTTTTGGTACGGGGCTCAGATCAGAATCAACGCCAGAGGTGTTGAGTGTTCAGAAAACAAGTGCGTCGCAATCTGGAGATGAGGCAAAAGGCGGCGAAGGCGTCTTTGTAGTTAATTTTAAGGATAATAGGGGATACGTGGTTGTCTCTGAAAACAAGTATAACGAGCCCATCATCGCTGCGAGTGACCACGGTTATTTAGATATTTCTGTCACCACCGACAACATGAACCTTATCCCTGTCTTGAGTAATACAGACGCTATTCTGGAGCGCGGTAGTAAGCGTCATTTCTTCTCAGACCTTGAGGATGTTGACGGAAAACCCAAACGAGATGAGCCCATTACAGAGCAATATGAATATGAAGTAGGACCGTGGGAAAACGTGCTTCAGGTTGGTCCTCTTGTTCAGGTTGAGTGGCATCAGAGATATCCACACAACACGAAACTCCAAAAAATAAATGGTGCATATCCTCCAGTTGGGTGTGTAGCAACGGCTGTTTCTCAAATTATGAGTTACCACAGATACCCACAGTATGATTGGGATAGAATCATAGGGGATATAGAGGAGGATACTTACTCTATAGAGATTCTTTCTACCTTGCATAGAGACTTAGGGAAGAAACAATATTTAGATATGCATTATGGTTTTAAGGAAAGTGGAGCGAACAGTGCCAATGTCCCAAGGACATTGAGAGCGTATGGCTATCAATCTAGCAATTTATGTGACTATAGTTGGGAAACAATCTGTGCTGAGATTACCGCTAGAAGACCGGTTTTTATTAGGGCAAATTGTTTTAAGCATGAGACTACAACACCTAAATTCTTGTTCTGGGGAGGCAAGACAGAGGTCTCTTACTCAGGAGGACACGCTTGGGTACTTGATGGAATCAAAAAGATAAAACGTAAGGTACGTTTCATCGACAAGAGGACGCACAAGGTCGAATCAGTCTCATATCAGACGAAAGAACTAGTTCATTGCAATTTTGGATGGGGGAAGTACTCTGGTAATGGCTACTATTTAAGTAAAGCCTTTAATACGCTCAAGGGACCAGTGATGAGAGGGGGCAATGATAATAGTACTTCTGGTCAGCTTCGTAACTTTCAGTACAATCATCAAATCATTAAAGATATCAAGGTAAGATGAAATCGCAGTTTGTTGCCATGTCCATGCTTTGCCTTGCTACTGTCGCTTTTTTTTCTTGCACTCGTCAGTCGCTTAGGGAAAATAGAAATGGAATAGATGGAGAAGGTTATGACTCGTCACACTTCTTTACAAATATATTGAAAGTGGATGGGTTAAAAGTCAAAGAGAGTGGTTGGAGTGGTTATTATGACTCTGAGAAAATAGAGCGAACAGCTCTTCTCTTGTATTTGTATGGCGATATGTATACTGATATGTCTAAAGACTCTGCTGAGTTTGAGAAACTTGCTAATGCAATAGGAGATGTGCCAAAGAAAAAGGGATATCGTCATGCTACTCCAGTGGATAATCCGACTACCGAGTCTTCTATTTCCTGTGTGTCGGTAAAGACTCTTACTGGCTATGATGAGGCACACCCGCAAGGCAGTTCGTTAAAAGATATCATCCGTCTAAGATTTCAATCGTTTGATTATGTTTTTGACAAGACCTTAAAGCCTACGAATATTGAGGGGGCATGCAATGGGACTTATTTGCTCAAGCCAGAAGAACCTTTTACACTGATCAAATATCCGGAATTGCGGATGGGGCAATCTCAAGGAGATATTAGTGGGGACTTGGTTATGAGCATTGAGTTTACCCAGAAGCCCATAAACCCGAGTCAACAAATTGAGGTAACCTTATGCTTTGCCAATGGGTTAGTGTTAAGCAAGGAGGTCGCTGTTCAGATTAAAGAGCTGTAAAAGCGTAAGGTTGACAGGATACGGACAACCGCAGCGGGGACGAACAAGCTTTCCCCTGCTGCGGTCTTTTTCATAGAATTAAGTATTCCCAATACCTTGCTATCTTTGCCTTCGATGATATCGTTAAATGTGATACTCATGTTACGGAAAACACTATGGCGGGTCGGTGGACTCGTCCTGTTGCTTGCGACCCTCCTGTTCGGGTCCGGAAGCGCCTCAGCACAAGACCCCGCACAACTCGAGCAGTTGCTGCAGATGCCCCTGCCCATGAACCCCAAGGTGAGGTATGGGCAGCTTGATAACGGGATGGTTTACTACATCTTGGCTAATAAAGAACCCCGCGAACGTGCCGAGTTCTACATCGTGCACAACGTGGGCGCTATCCTTGAGAACGATGATCAACAAGGGCTTGCCCACTTCACCGAACACATGGCCTTCAACGGGACAACCCACTTCCCCGGTAAGAAGCTCCTGAGTTTCTTGGAACACAATGGCGTCAAGTTCGGTGCCGATGTCAATGCGTTTACTGCGCGCGAGGTTACCTGTTACAACATCTCTGATGTGCCCACCACACGCAAGGGGCTTTTAGACTCGTGCATGATGGTGCTCTGTGATTGGTCGGGCGAAATTGCGTTTGACGACAAGGAGATTGACGACGAACGCGGCGTGATTATGGAGGAACTCCGTACTCGGCGCAATGCGGAGTGGCGGGCACGCGACGTTAAGGAACGCCTTCTCTTCAAGGGCTCTAAGTATGCCGAGCGCGACGTGATTGGGACGCTCGAGCTCTTACAGACCTTCCCCTACCAAACAATTAAAGACTTCTACCACAAGTGGTATCGCCCCGACCTGCAGGCGATCATCGTCGTGGGCGACTTCGATGTCGACGAAATGGAGGCGCGCGTGAAGCGGATGGCGAGTGCCGTACGCGTGCCCGCGGAGAAGACCCCGAAGCCTACGTTTGAGATCCCTGTCACAAAGGGCTTTGTGTATGGCACCTATACCGACCCCGAGATGCAGTTTACGCGCGTGGAACTCACCTTCCGCCACGACCCCGATTTCTTGCGCACGAAGACGGTCGGCAACCTCCGTAACGAGCTCATCCGCGACATGGCAATTCGTGCTCTCAACGCACGTTTTGACGAACTGGCACAAGCCGGTGACGCCCCCATCCTCGGAGCACAGGATATGTATTACAGCATCGTCCACCCCATGGATGTCTATATACTGGCTGCTGTCCCTAAGCCTGGGCAGCTTGTAGATGGGTATAAGATGCTCGTAACCGAGGCGCAACGTGCGGTGCAACACGGCTTTTTGCCTACGGAAATTGCGCGTGTGAAGAGCGACATGATACGTGCCTACCAATCGGGGTTTGACGAGCGCGACAAGATGCCTAATGCGGCGCACGTGTGGCAGTGTCTCGGTCACTTTACCGCCAATGAAGCCATGCCCGGTATCGAACTCGAGATGCGGATGGCGCTCCCCATGATAGAGTCTATCGAGCCCGAGGAGGTGAATGCTATGATCCGCAACCTCATGCCGTCGCGCGACTTGCTCTGTTTCTTCTCTGCCCCTGAGAACGAAAAGTCGACGATCCCCTCTGAGGAAAAGTCGCGCGAAATCTATAACACCATCTGTGATAGCCAACTCACCCCGTGGGTCGACAATGTGAAGGAAGAGCCTCTCATCCCCGAGCTCCCGACTCCCGGCACGGTGGTGAGTGAAAAGAGCAACCAGAAGTTTGGGACGACCGAGTGGATGCTCTCTAACGGGATGAAGGTGATTCTCAAGCCTACGGACTTCAAGGAAGACGAGGTGCTCTTGCGTGCTACCTCCGAAGGGGGCTATTCGTCGCTCCCTACCGAGGATATTTATGCGGCGCAACTCCTCGGCACTTATTTCACGATGAGTGGTTTGGGAGAGTTTGACGCCGTAGAGCTCGCGAAACATACCGCCGGTAAACAGGTTTATGTCAACGGGGGGATTGCTCGCTTTGAAACCCATATCGAGGGAGAGAGTGCTGCTAAGGTGGAGGAACTCGAGCTCATGTTCCAAGAGATTTACCTACTCTTTACCGCGCCGCGCTTCGATTACAAGACTTATAACTTGATGATGGAGCGTGTTAACACCGTCTTCACCAACCAAGAGAATGACCCCAATTCCATCTTTTCGCGTCGTCTGGCGCTCTTGATGAACGACGATAACCCGCGCAGCGCGCCTCTTTCAAAGGAGACGCTCAAGAACGTCAACCCCGAACGTTTACAGTCGGCGTATAAGAAGCTCTTCCCAGGGGCTAATAACTACACGGTGATGATCGTCGGCAATATTAACCCTGCCCAACTGAAGCCTCTCGTCTGCCAATATTTAGCTTCGCTCCCCAAGGGGGATAAGCGTTCGTGGAAGGACGACGGTCTCCGTTACCCTGCTCAAGCCAAAGCACACACCTTTAGTCAAAAGATGGAGACGCCTAAGACGCGCGTGATGGTGGGGTATGGCGCTAAGGCGAAGTATACGGCAGAGAATATGATCTATATCTCGGCTATAGAGCACATTCTCGGTTTGCGCAACACAGAGGAGATTCGTGAAAAGGAAGGGGGGACTTACGGGGTTTCGGAACAGGGCTTCCTCTCGCTCCGTCCGGTTCCTTTTGCGCGGATGTTGATGCTCTTTGATACTGACCCGCAGAAGGCAGCGCCGCTCATCCCCAAAGTGGGCGAGATCTTTAACACGCTCTATAGTGATATCTTGGAAGACGACGTCCTCAAGGCAAAGCTCCACTTCCTTAAGGCGCACGGCGAGGATGTGCGCAGAAACGAGTATTGGCTTGAGGTTTTAGCAGAGTATGAGGCGTCTGGGGTCGACATTTACACCAACTATGAAAAGCTCGTGAATGCCTTGACGGTTGCCTCGGTTAAGAAGGCGATGAAAAACATCTTTGGCGGAGCGTATCAAGTGCGCCTCGTGATGCAGGGTTACGGCGAAGAATAGTTTTCTACGTCTTTGAGATTCCCTTTTGGGGGTGTCGCGCTTAAGGGGGCGACGCCCCCTTATTTTTAGGAAGAGGGGATTCTAATTATTCGCTACCTTCGCAGTGCTAGTAATCATCCGTTGTATAAGCCACAAAGGAAAAAGATGAGTGAAGAAGCACAGAGGCAGGAGCAGTACAAGCGCTCACATCGCTCGGTAGCAGCCCAGTTGACTTTCATGGACTTGTTTGCTGGTATTGGGGGCTTTCACTTAGCGATGCATCAGAATGGGGGAAGATGTCTCTTTGCCTGTGAATGGGATAAGTTTGCCCGCCAAACCTATCAAGAGAACTTTGCTAGTATTGCCCCAGATATGTTTGCGCTGAGTTGACCTAAAGAGGGGGACTTTTCTGCGCACGGGGAGGCACGTGTCGCAGGAGAGCTGTTACGCCGGTCGGGCGCATAGCGGCTAAAATTTACTTATTTCCTAATTTTGCGGCACGGACTCCGCTGGGTGGGGTCGTCACTTTAACTTATTTCATAAAGTTCTAAGAGAAATGAAGCGTTTGGTTTTGTGGTCTTTGGGTGCAGCGCTCCTCTTGGGCATGGCAGGATGTCAGCAGCAAGAGAAGAAGGCACAATTAACGTGTAAGATCAACCTTCCTGACGGGACGCTGGTTTATTTGCGAGACCTGTCGTTGGAGAATGCCGACTATGTAGACACTGCAAAGGTGATGGGCGGACAAGTTGTGTTCAAAAAGCAAGAGCCCGATGGTCTCTATGGTGTAGAAGCACAAATGAACTATTGGCCCGTATACTTGAGCACTACTCCTATATCCTTTGATGCTACGGTGACCCCAACCGTATACGAGGGGGCAAACACCGAGCTCTTTAACGCCTATAGCCGCCTCGAAGCTGCGTATGAAAAAGAGATCATTCCCCTCAAAGACGAGCAACACCAGCTCGAACAAGGGGAGATGACCCCCGAGATGGTGGCTAAGCTGAAAAAAATTAATGGGCAGTTAGACTCGCTCACCGAAAAGCTTAGAAGCGAAGTCTACCCGCTCATGAAGCAGAACCCCAACAATCTCTATACGCTCAACCTCTTCCAGATGATGGACATCAAAGATGAGCGTATGAAGGACTTTGCTTCGTTCCTTGACACATGGGATGCTACCTACAACAACCACATCCTGATGCGCCAAGTGCGGGAGTTTATCGCTGCCGAGTCTCGTCTTCAACGCAACAGACCCTTTGTGGACATCGCGGCAGCCACGATGGCAGGCGATAGCGTACGCCTGAGTGGGGTCGCTGGAAAGGGCAAGCCCGTCTTGCTCGAAGTTTGGGCATCGTGGTGTAAGGGCTGTCTACAGGGCATGCCTGAGCTCTTTAACATCTATAACAAGTACAAAACCAAGGGTTTTCAAGTCTTCTGTGTCTCGGTAGACCAGAGCGTAGACTCGTGGAAGGAAGCTGTGACGAAGCTGGGGATGCCATGGGAGACCAACTATGTTTACACCGAGATGATGGCGCCCAGTAGCCCAATGCGTCAGTACAACACGATGGGGTTGCCAATGAATGTCCTCATCGATGGTAAGGGGAAGATCGTGGGGCGCAACATCCCGATCGACGAGCTTGACAAGCGCCTAGACATGATCTTCAGCATGCCGGCTGGTGCGGAAGTAATGTGGGAATAGCCCCCCTGCCGAGGGTCAGGAGCCTAGTGTTTGAAACAGACAAGCGGCATCCCCGTTTCTTACGGGGGTGTCGCTTGCTTTTTTATGTATACTTTTGCAAGTTTAGTAGAGAAGGGTAACAATTGATGAAAATAGCCGTCATAGGGGCTACTGGTTTGGTTGGCTCGGTGATGTGTGAGGAACTAGACCGTATCCTATCAGGGTGTTATGAGTTGCTCGTTGCAGCTTCTGAGCGTTCTGTGGGGCGCGAGATTGTGTTTCGAGGTGAGCGGCTTCGGGTGCAATCTATTGAGGCGGTGCTTGCCGCGAGGCCAGACGTGGCGCTTTTTGCGGCAGGAAGTACCGTTTCGCTCGCGTATGCCGAACGCTTTGCCTCTATGGGTACTTACGTGGTCGATAACTCCTCTGCGTGGCGCATGCACGCTGGTGTGCCGCTCGTTGTCCCTGAGATTAACCCCGAGGCATTGACACCTGAGGCGCACATTATCGCTAACCCCAATTGTAGCACTATTCAGATGGTGATGGTGCTTGCGCCCCTTCACCGCGTCTATCGTCTGCGACGTCTGCACGTGAGCACCTACCAGTCGGTTAGCGGATCGGGCATGAAGGGGATCGCCCAACTCCGCAGCGAGCGCGAGGGGCGGTCGGTTGAGCAGCCCGCTTACCCCCACCCGATAGACCTCAATTGTCTTCCTCAGTGTGATGACTTCCTAGAGAACGGGTACACCAAGGAGGAAATGAAGCTTGTGAACGAGACGCGTAAGATCTTCGGCGCGCCGGAGATCGCTATCTCCGCGACGGCGGTAAGAGTCCCCGTCTGGGGCGGTCACTCGGAGGCTATTTCGGCAGAGTTTGAGAAATCGGTGTCGCTTGACCATGTACGCGAGCTTTTAAGCAATACGCCTGGGGTAGTCCTCCAAGATTCGCCTCAAGAGCATGTTTACCCTTTGGCGCGTTGCGCACAAGGGGCTCCAGAGGTCTTTGTGGGGCGCATCCGTTATGATTTGGCTGTGGGTGACAATGCGTTAAACCTCTGGGTGGTGGCAGATAATATCCGCAAGGGTGCAGCGACGAATGCGGTGCAGATTGTGGATGCCTTGTGCCGGAAAGCTTTTATTGGGAGATAACACGTAAACAACTACGTATATGAGTAACAAGTATTTAACGAAACGGTCGTTGATTGCCTATGCGGCGATCGCGCTCGTCTTAGTCGCCTTTGTCTTGGCGGCTATCTTCTATCGAGGACGGGGGACGCGAGGCGTGCACTCCACCTTTGATATTCAACCCTATATCTCGGCTTATACGGCAGGGGTGCTCTCTAAGACGAGCTCTATCCAAGTCGTCTTTGCGCGTGACGTAGCCCCCGAGGGGAGCATCGGGCAGTCGGCAGATAAGGGGCTTTTGAAACTTTCGCCTAAGGTAAAAGGAACGCTCTTGTGGACGAATGCCCGCACGCTAGAGTTTACCCCAGCTGAGGGGCTTGAGTCTAACCAGCTCTATGAAGTGCATGTGGCGCTCGAGGATCTCTTTGAGAACCTCCCGAAGGAGGCATCGGAATTTGTCTATTCGTTCCAGACCATTCGCCAACGAGCGTCGTTTTCTGACCTCTATATCCACTTAGAGGGCAATGGCTCACAGCGCGCCCGTGCTACACTGCGCGGCGAGCTCTCCTTTGCCGATGTGGTCTCTCTCGACGAGGTGAAGCAAGGGCTCTCGCTCAAGCAAGGGAGTGCGCCTGTGACCCTAGAGGTGGAACAGGGGACGACCGAGCGCGATTTCCGCATTCTCTCTGCCCCCCTTTCTTCGGAAGACAACTGTGTTCTCTCCTTTGATGGCAAGCACCTCGACATAGATCGGAATTTGGAAGAGGAGGTCACCTATCCCGCCGCAAATCCCTTCTTGCCTTATGCGTCAAGTGTGAGAGAGGACGAACAGCAGTTTGTTCGCCTCTTCTTTTCACAGCCTCTTGACCCGTCGCAAGACTTCCGCGGGATGGTCTATGGCGAGGATCTTCGCGATGTCCGCGTGAAGATTGACGGGAACGTTATGGACGTTTACTTTGGCAACCATCTCGAGGGCGAGTTTACTCTCAACCTTGCCGAGGGGATTCGTGCTGTGGGGGGCGATCGTCTCCGTGGTGTTCGGTCGTTCAATGTGGAATTTACGGGCAACAAGCCGAACGTAGAGTTCCTACAGACGGGGACGATCTTACCGGCTACGGGGCAGGTGCAGATCCCCTTCCGTGCCGTCGGGCTTAAGGGGGTTGACGTTGAGGTCTACCAGATCTTTGAGAGCAACATGGGGCAGTATTTCCAGACCAACTCGCTCGGGAGCTCGTATGTGAGCGAACTGCGTCGGGTTGGGCGGCGTATCTTCCGTAAGACGCTCATGCTCGATGGGCTGGCTACGGGCAAGAAGGACAATGTCTATGCGCTTGACCTGAGTCAAGTGATGCAGCTCGAGCCAGGGGCGATGTATCGTGTGTCGCTTAATATGCGTCGTTGCCTTGCCGATTACGGGTGTGATGAGAAGTGCGAGCTCGTGCCGCTAGAGAATATCCCCACGAGCGATGCCTATAGTGACTATGACGACGATTACAGTGACTATGGTTATTATGACTATGATTGGGACGAGCGCGACAACCCCTGCCACGACTACTATTATGCCTATCGGGGGAAGAAGTGGACTAACATCCTCGTTTCCAACATCGGTTTGATTGGTAAACGCAATGGCAATACCTCGTTGCGCGTATTTGCCACAAGCCTTACGGAAGGGAAGCCGCTCTCGGGCGTACAGCTCAAGCTCCTCGATTATCAGTTGCAGGAACTGGGAGCAGGGACTTCCGATGCAGACGGTATGGTCGAGTTTGCTGCCGTGGAAGGGCGCGACCCGTTCCTTGTGATAGCACAACAGGGTGTGCAACGCTCTTACTTGCCTGTACAACAACAGAATGCCCTCTCTTACTCAACGTTTGATGTCGGGGGCAATGTCCTCAAACGTGGCTTACAGGGATACCTCTATGGCGAGCGTGGGGTATGGCGTCCGGGCGATACGCTCCACTTGACCCTTATCTTGGAAGACAAGTTGCAGTCGCTCCCTGAGAACCATCCGGTTGAGTTTACCCTTTACAACTCGCGCGGGCAGATGGTAGACCGGAAGGTCGTCCCCGGTAATCCGTTTAACATGTATAGTTACATGCCCGTTACCGCGCCAGATGCTCCCACGGGGTCATACAATCTGGTGGCTACTGTGGGTAAGGCGCGCTTCTCTAAGAGCCTGCGTGTGGAAACGGTCAAGCCGAATCGCCTGAAGGTCAATCTCACCTTCTTTGACGATATCTTGCGAGCCGACCAGCGTTCTAATTTCCAACTCGAGAGCCACTGGCTACACGGCGCTCCGGCGCGCAACCTGAAGGCTGATATTACGGTGCGCCTGTCGGCAGCAGAAACCTCGTTTAAGGGGTTTGACGACTATGTCTTTACCGACGTTTCTAAAGAGTTTGACTCTTATGAGTTTGAGGCTGCCGACGAACGCCTTGATGAGAATGGGGAGTGTCGCTCGTCGCTCTTTATCCGCTCGGTAAGAGGTGCATCGGGGATGCTCAATGCCACCTTCCGTACGCGCGTGCACGAAGATGGGGGGGACTATAGCATGAACATTAGTTCTAAGAAGCTCTCGCCCTACACCGCCTATGTCGGGCTACAGCAACCGAAGTCTGACCGCTATTACATTGAGACCGATAAGGATCAGACGTTTAAGGTGGTTGCGGTTGACGAATATGGACAGCCGCTCTCTAACCAACACCTCAAGTATTCTGTCTACAAGCTTCAGTGGAGTTGGTGGTGGGAACACTCAAGATCAGACCTTGCTAGCTACATCAACTCTCGCTCGGCGAACCTTATTGCCTCGGGCGACCTCTACTCTGACGGTCGGGGTGCGGCGAACTTTGACGTGCGGGTAGATTACCCCTCTTGGGGGCGTTACCTCGTGCGAGTGGTAAACACAGAGAGTGGGCATGTGGCTGCAGACGTGGTGTACTGGGATTGGCCCGCATCGCGTGAGCGCACCGCCGATCGCGCGATGAGTGGCTCTACGGTCTTGGCGCTTACCGCCGACAAGCAGAAATATCAGGCAGGTGAAACCGCAGAGATCGCTGTGCCGACCCCACTCGGGGGGACGCTCCTCCTCTCGGTAGAAAATGGTGCTTCGGTGCTTAAAAACGAATGGCTCGAGGCTACGGCAGGCGAAACGCGTATTAAGCTCCCCATTACAGCGGAGATGGCGCCTAACGTTTATGCTAATGTGACCTTGTTGCAACCATACGGGCAGACTGCCAACGACTTGCCACTGCGTATGTATGGGGCGATCCCCCTTATGGTTGAGAATCCGCAATCGCGTCTCGAACCGGTAATTGAGGCACCGAGCGAGGTGCGTCCGGAGTCGCAAGTAGAGTTCTCTGTAAAGGAGAAGAGTGGTAAAGCGATGAGCTTCACGCTCGCCGTGGTCGACGAGGGGTTGTTGGATCTTACCAACTTCCGTACGCCCGACCCGTGGAAATTCTTCTTTGAGCGTCAGGCGCTCGGCGTGAACACAATGGATCTCTTTGATAATGTGATCGGTGCTTACGCCGGACGCATTGCTGGGGTGCTCAGTGTCGGTGGGGGAATGGAAGATATGATGGCGATGAAGATGGGAGGCGCAGCAGAAGACAACCCAATGTCGAACCGCTTTACTCCGATCGTCCGCTACTTTGGTCCGTTTGACATCAAGGCAAAGGAAACCAAGAAGATTAGTTTCCAAATGCCGAATTATATCGGCTCGGTGCGCATCATGGCTGTAGCTTCCAACCAAGGGGCTTATGGGGCAAGTGAACAGACCATGGCGGTGCGTAATGCCTTGATGGTACAGGCTACCTTGCCGCGTATCTTAGCGCCGAACGAAGATGTCGTCTTGCCGGTTACGGTCTTTGCGATGAAGAATAACGTGCAGTCGGTAGCCGTGCGCCTCGAAACGAATGACCTGTTGCAGATTACGGGCAATGCGCAAGAGGCTATCTCCTTTAAGGGCGAGGGTGACCAAGTGGTGAACTTCCGAGTTCGGACGCCCCAACAGACCGGCATCGCGACAGTCAAGGTGATTGCCGAGGGGAATGGCGAGCGTTCGGAGTATGCGGTAGCTATCGAGGTGCGTAACCCGAACCCAGAGATTCGTCGCACTGAGGTTAAGCGTGTTGAGGGCGGTAAGAGTGTTACGGTGAGTGGCGCTAATATGGGCAATGTCGACGTCAAGCGTTGTGATGTAGAAGTGAGCAGTCTGCCAGCACTCTCGCTCCGTAACAAATTGGTTTATATGGAAAGTTACCCACATGCTTGCCTAGAGCAGCAGACCTCGCGCGCCTTTGTACAAATGCTCTACCCAGAGCTAGCACAAGTCTCGCCCGCAGAAAAAGATTCGCTCTCTAAGCAGGTGAAGGCGTTTATCGCACGTGTGTCACAGTTCCAGTTGCCGAATGGCGGCTTTACGTTGTGGCCGAACATGTCGATGCCCAACTATTGGGTAACTTCCTACGTGGGGCACTTCCTACAAGAGGCGAAGAACCGCGGTTACAACGTCTCACCTAACATCATTTCGAGTTGGAAACGTTATCAACAGAACGAAGCCAATAGCTGGTCGCCGAAGCGTTCGTATGACAATACGGATCTCGCACAGGCTTACCGTCTCTACACATTGGCGCTTGCAGGGAGTGCACAAATGGGGGTTATGAACCGCCTCCGCGATGTGAAGGAGCTCTCGGTTGCCGCGCGTTGGCGTTTGGCTACGGCTTACGAAGTGGCGGGGGCTAAGAATGCGGGTGAGAAGCTCATCGCCTCGCTGACAACCAGTGTCAATCGGGCAGAGGTATATATTAACTTCGGGTCGGAATTGCGAGACAAGGCGATGTTGCTTGAGAGTCTGACGCGTCTCAAGAAGATGGAGCAGGCAATGCAGACATTGCAAGCACTCGCGGCGGATATGAGTGGTAGCAAATGGCTCAGTACACA
>CALHZE010000302.1 GCA_938040915.1 uncultured Bacteroidia bacterium
GAATCGTCGGTGCGCTCTACTCCTCTACCGCTCGGTAGCGAATATAGCGTCCGTCAGGCTGAAGGACAATTAGGTCTGGTAGCAAGGGCTTGGGGCTCGGAGGCGTCGTGTCACATCGTCTTTCTTGAGTAGGTACGGGTGGCGCGGTTTGTGAAACATTGTCCGTGTTATCTACACCACCTATAGGTGAAACAATTGTTTTGTTTATGCTGTTCTGTGCCGGCGTTCCGCCGTTAGGTGTTTCTGCTTTATGCTCGCCTGTGGCTTCGTGAGTGGTTGCGGCAGCGCTAATCGCTTCTTGTTGCTGTGTCGCTTGCACCTCTTTCGGTTCTTCTTTACTACCTACTACGGGTAATGGGAGCGTCCCCATAGAGCTATTGCCTCGTCTGGGATCGGAGGGGGGTGGGAAGGAGGGAGTTGGTGCATCAGTTACGATGTGTGAGGCTGTGAGGGGCGTGCCCGCATTTTGAGTCGTTGCTGCTAGTCTTGACGCCTCTTTGGCGTCTTGCGACTCCTCTTCCCACATACTCCCTATGCCGAAAATGAGCCAATAGAAGTTGAGTTTAGGGAAGACCTTCTTCAACTTAACGTAGGTGTCGTGTGATGGGTAGTTTCGTCCTCCTAACAAGTGTTTAATCATAACAGGAGTGACTCCAATCTTCTTGGCAAACTCGTTTATATCAAGCGTGGTTGCTTTTACAAGTTCTGCAATACGTAACGAAACACTCATATCCTCTACCATGACGCACCACATTTTAGGTACACAAATGTATAAACAAAAAACGGTTCGGTAAAACGGATGGTATCTAATAGCAAACAAAAGAAAGGGAAAATAACTAGAGTGTTCCGGTGTGGTGTTAATAGGACATTCTTCGTCTCCAAAATGCGTTTCGCAGAGGTTCACAATAAACTTAAACCCTACATAGTAATGTCTAGATTATCTGTTAATTCCTTGCGCTAAAACGAGTCTATTAACGTATGTATCATGGCTCGTACGGTTGTTGCTATTGCCTTATTACCCCGCAGCCCCCTCCCCTACATCCTCCCCTCTTTTCTCTAAAACTTGCGTACCTTTACCTGTGACCGATGCGCTTTGGGGATAGACAAGGCGACACACCCCCGCGCAATAAGGAGCATTAGAAATTTCATATCAATGGCACTATTCTCTTTTACAGCAACACGAAAACCGAGGCAGTTTCACTACCAACCTCGCTATTATGACCCACGAAAAGAGCAGCTAGAGGCGATTATATCTCGTGCCACACAAGAGGTTGAGGGGGCAGAATCTCCTGACGCTAAGCTTGCCGCAGCGCGGGTCGAGTTGGCGTTTCGAGAGGCGCGCGCACGGCGTAAGGGGCGCACACAGCAAAAGCAAATGCAGCGTACATTGCTGATTTTCGGCGTATTAGTGCTTTTACTACTCCTCTACGTCCGCCTGTAATGTCTGACGTTATCAATCTGCTCCCCGACTCTATTGCAAATCAAATCGCGGCGGGGGAGGTCGTACAGCGCCCCGCTTCCGTCGTAAAAGAGCTGTTAGAAAACAGTATTGATGCGCACAGTAGTCACATACGCTTATTGGTCTTCGAAGGGGGGAAAAACGGCATCCAAGTTATCGACGACGGTATTGGGATGTCACCCCTTGACGCCCATCTTTGCTTCGAACGGCACGCAACATCGAAAATCAAGAATGCTGCAGATCTAGAAACAGTTGTTACCATGGGCTTCCGAGGCGAGGCGCTCGCTTCGACCGCAGCCGTGGCAGAAGTCACGCTTATTACACGCCGTGGCGAGGATGAGTTTGGGACTAAAATCGCTATCTCCGGCTCGCGGGTGGTCGAAAAAAGCCCCGTAGCGTGCCCAATAGGGTCAAATTTCTCGGTAAGGAATATCTTCTTTAATGTCCCTGCAAGGCGGCGCTTCCTAAAGAGCACGGCGGTAGAAATGCGTCATGTAGTAAATGAGTTTCTACGCGTCGCACTCGCCAATCCCGACGTCGCGATGATGCTCTACCATCAGCAAACTACGATTTATAACCTTGCCGCAGGCACGCTCGAACAACGCCTCCTCACGCTCTACGGAAAAGATTTTGCACCCGCCCTCCTCCCCGTAGATATCGAGACTGAGACGATCTCTATACACGGTTTCTTGGTTGATCCCCTGCGTCTGAAGAAGCGTTTCAACGAACAGTTCCTATTTGTGAACAATCGCTATATGCGAAGCCCTTACTTCAACAAGGCTATCGTCAGTGCTTATGAGCGCTTACTGCCGCCAGAGGTGCTCCCCTCGTTCTTTCTCTATTTTACCATCGACCCTAAAGAGATTGATGTCAATATTCATCCGACAAAAACAGAAGTTAAGTTCCAGAACGAACACGTTATTTGGGAAATTCTCTTCGCTGGGGTTCGCAAGACGTTGGGGCGCTCCTCGGGGCTTGTCAATAGCAACATCCAAGGCGAAACCGCTATTAAAATACAGACACCCTCTCATCTTCCGCAAGAATACAATATAAAAACAAGTGTTGATGCTACTTCTTTAGGAGGCAATTTGCTTAAGAAAGAACAAGTGTTTGCGAAGCCTACAGCGGTGACCATCGAAGCCGAGGAGGTCGCACCCACCCCGCCGACATTTAACTACGAAAATTTAAGGGGCTATAATACGCTTCCGATAGCCAATTCCTATTTCGTTGCTAACGTCGACGACGAGTTACGGATTGTAGATCAACACCGAGCGCACGCTCGTGTGCTCTACGAACGTTATATGCAAAACCACCTCCCAGCCCCACAAAACCTTTTAATCCCCGCCCATCTCCAGCTAATCCCTTCGCAAAAGGTCGGAATTGAGCCGTTCGTAGAAAGCCTTCAGGCATTGGGGCTTAAGATTGCCCTCGACGCAGAGCGTAACCTTGTCCTTAACTCCCACTACCCAACGAATCCTCCACAAGATCCGGCGCGCTTTTTAGAAAAGCTTTATCGTGAGTATACCGAAAAGGGGGAAACCTCGCTTGCAACCCTAGCCGATGCACCCAAGCGCGCTATGGCCTTCGCCTTAGCTTATCGCTACAACGAACCCCTCACGGGCGCACAGCGCGAAGAGCTCCTGCGACAGCTCCTCGCCTGTTCCGAACCGATGCTTGACCCTAAGCGACGTCCAACGATGAAAGTCTTTTCTATTACAGATATCGAGCTCCTTTTGAAATAAGTGTTCACCACACTCACTCCTTTCGCGACCTCTAGCCCATTCCGTTGTACGGACGCCTCTCGATAGGCGTCCGTTTTTTTGTGCTGCCAGCGCAACGTGATCTTTAGGAATTCCGAATCCCTTTTCCAAGACGAAAAATAAAAGAATAAGGAAAAAGAATAGAGGAACTCGTCTAAAAATAGGGCGTTCGGGGCGCTTTTGAGGTAGCTAAAATGCCCCCCCTTTACGGAAGGAGAGTACGGCAAGAGTACGGCAAGAGTACGGGGCCCGCCTAAGGCGTCCACGAGGGCGAGCAAGGAGATTAAGGAAAACATAAACGGAAAATAGGGAATGAGAATCGGAGTTTCGACACTCTTCCAAGATATATGCAACACTTCGGCATCTTCACTCGTTAGTCTGAAAAAGTTGTGCGCATGGGAGGCATCGACGAATGAGGTTGCAGCGTCCCCTCTTTCTCTGGGGGTTTATGGGGGCGGGAAAATCGTCACACGGGCGCGAGTTGGCACGCGCGTGGGGAGTGCCCCTTTATGAAACCGATCAACTGATCGTCGAGAGCTGCGGGCTCTCGATCGCCGAGATCTTCGCTGCAAAGGGGGAAGAAGGGTTTCGCGTAGAAGAACAGCGCATCCTCCACGCCCTCGATCTGTCGCGTCCTGCTATTGTCGCCACGGGCGGCGGTACGCCTTGTTTCGCTGACAACGCCCACTGGATGCGCGAACATGGGGTGACGGTCTACATCTCCTTGCCGGTGAATTCCCTAGTAGAGCGTATACTACACTCGCGCATCACACGTCCCTTGCTGCCAGAAAAAGAGCGGGGGGCACTGCAGGAACATGTCGCGACCCTCCTAGCCGAGCGTGAGAAGATTTACCGCCAAGCGCATATCGCGGTGGATGGGCACATCCTTTCCACGGTCTATTTAGAAAATATCCTGAGCGCGCTTCCCCTATGAGCGTCATTCGTGTGTAACAAAAAAGTCTTACTTTTGCAAAGGTCATTAGCGATAAAAAACGAGAGTCTTCCATGCTAGAACGTAGTGAACAAGAATTGGGGCGTTTGGCGGCCCTCGAGCAGTTGCGTGCACTGGGCGTCGAGCCCTATCCGGCAGCGCTCTACCCCATTACGCACCCCATTGCCGCGATCACCACGCAGTTTGACGCGCTAGCAGCTTCCGAGGAACGGGTGGTAGTGGCAGGACGCATCCGAGCACGACGCATTATGGGAAGCGCCTCCTTTATCTCCCTACAAGATGAGTCGGGCTCCGTGCAAGGATACGTAAAGCGTGACGAGCTGTGTCCTGGCGAGGATAAGACTTTTTATAACACCGTGTTTAAGAAGCTCTTAGACTTGGGCGACTTTGTCGGGATCGAGGGCAAGGTGTTTCGCACCCAGACGGGGGAGATTAGTGTGCACGTAGATCGTCTGGTGTTATTGGCAAAGTCGATACGACCATTGCCGGTGGTGAAGGAAAAAGACGGGGTTCAGTATGACGCATTTACCGACCCCGAGCTTCGTTATCGTCAACGCTATGTCGATCTTGCGCTTAACCCTGAGGTGCGAAAGACCTTTCGGCAACGGCAACAGATCATCTCTGAGATGCGTCATTTCTTCGACGAGAACGGCTATCTTGAGGTCGAGACACCGATCTTGCAACCCATCCCAGGGGGAGCCTCCGCACGTCCGTTCATCACTCACCATAATGCGCTAGATACTGACCTCTACCTGCGTATCGCCGATGAGCTTTATCTCAAGCGTCTCTTGGTGGGAGGGTATGACGGGGTCTATGAGTTCGCGAAAGATTTCCGTAACGAGGGCATGGATCGAAAGCATAACCCCGAGTTCTCGGTGTTGGAAATTTACGTGGCCTACCAAGACTATCTCTGGATGATGGACTTTGTGCAGGAAATGTTGCGACGTGTGGTGAAGGCCGTACACGGCTCCTTGCAGTTCCGCTCCCATGGCGTAGATTTTGACTTTTCCACACCGTTCCAGCGCCTAAGCATGCGAGATGCAATTTTGCAGTACGGAGGGCTCGATATTGACACCTTAGACGAAGAGGCGCTACGAGCCGAGTGTCGCAAGCGTGGGGCTGATGTCGACGCATCGTTTGGGCGAGGCAAGCTTATCGACGAGCTCTTTGGGCTCACGGCTGAGGAACACTTGATACAGCCGACCTTTTTGATGGATTACCCGACCGAGATGTCCCCTCTCTGTAAGCGACACCGCTCCAACCCAAAGTTGACCGAGCGTTTCGAGCTCTTTGTCAACGGGAGTGAACTCTGTAATGCCTATAGCGAGTTAAATGACCCCGTAGATCAGTTGGCGCGCTTCCAAGAGCAAATGCTCCTCGGAAAGAAGGGCGATGACGAGGCCATGATTATCGATTATGACTATGTGCGCGCCATGGAGTATGGGATGCCCCCATGCTCGGGTATGGGGATCGGGATAGACCGCCTAGCGATGCTCATTTTAGACAAGGCATCGATCCAAGACGTCATCC
>CALHZE010000303.1 GCA_938040915.1 uncultured Bacteroidia bacterium
GGAGAAGATCACACCGACGCCGTACCGGTGGTACGGACGCAACGCGATGCGTCCGACAAAACAGAGATTTATCTCTATCGCTACGACGCCCATGCCGAGGAGTTGCGCGCGTTCATCCAGCAGCACTTTTCGGCAAAGGGCGGGCAGATCCAGGTCAATAAGAACAACTTCGTGACGGTCTATCAGCGGTGGCTAACGACCGTGCAGCCCAGCATCGCGGTAGACTGGGCGCTACTCAAGAAGCAGGGGATCATCGATGGCGACTTCTTCCTTGCCGATCTGCTCTCTGAGCACAACCAGACGCTCAAGGAGGCGCTCTATGTGCTGTTGCAAGATGATCGTTATGTCCTTGACAGAAAGATTGACGCCATGGGGTTATTCCATGAAAGCAGCGTTTTCTTTAAGGACAAGCAACGCGCTCACACCCAGTTCTGGTCGCTCTACCAGCGTCCGCCACGCGAGGAGTATTGGGCGTATATCATTGACCGCCGCGACCTCCTTGTGCCGCAAGACGTAAGGGAGCGTAAGGGGTCGTTCTTCACCCCGCAGCAGTGGGTGGAGTTGTCGCAGCGGTATATTGCCGACGTGCTGGGAGAGAATTGGCAGGAGGAGTACTACGTCTGGGACTGTGCCGCAGGGACGGGCAACCTCCTCAACGGGCTCACCAACAAGTACCACATCTGGGCTTCTACCCTCGACCCGCAAGACGTGCAGGTGATGAAAGACCGCATCGCCAACGGGGCAAACCTCCTCGAGAGCCACGTCTTCCAATTCGACTTCCTCAATGACGAGTTTGATAAACTACCCGCAGGGCTGCAGGAGATAATCAATGACCCCGAGAAGCGGCGCAAGCTGGTCGTGTATATCAATCCGCCGTACGCCGAGGCGGGGAATAAGCGAGTCATATCTGGTCATGCAAAAGAGCATAAAAATGGTGTTGCCGTCAGCAATATTGCTTATAAGCGTTATTTGGACGAGATCGGTATTGCAGCTCGCGAACTTTTTGCCCTTTTCCTAATTCGCATCTATCAAGAAATCCCTACTGCAAAGCTTGCAAATTTTTCAACGTTGAAAAATTTGCAAGCTCCCAACTTCTCGGGATTCAGAGATGTCTTTCGAGCGAAGCTCGAGAATATTTTTTTGGTTCCTGCGGACACCTTCGATAATGTAAAGGGACAATTCCCCATATCCTTCCAAATATGGGATTGTGATAAAAGAGACGTTTTGAGAACCGTTAATGCAGATGTTTTTGATAGCAATGGACATCTGTTGTTTGTGAAACGAATCCTTTGTTATGATCAGTATCCAAATATTGTACAATGGATACTGATGCACAAAGATGAAAATGAGAGGCTCTCTATTGGATTTGCAAACAATGGAAGAAATGACTTTCAAAACAACAACTTTGTATACATAATAAACAGCAAATGGCAACTCCCCGTTCCTCGAGGATGGTGGATAACCCTAAACAATTTATTAGTCCTTTTAATTCACTTTTCTGTTCGGTTGTCTATGGAAGCTACATGGTTCAACGACCGCGACCAGTTCCTTTCCCCGCGCGACGGCTGGCAAAGCGACGCTGAGTTTCAGACCAACTGCTTAGCTTTTACTCTTTTCCACACCCAAAACCGCATTACATCCACCGAGGGCACCAACCATTGGATACCCTTCACCGAAGCCGAAGTGGATGCGAAAGACAGCTTTGAGAGCCACTTTATGACCGACTTCATAGCAGGTAAACTTGCCAACAATGAGAATACAAGCGGAGGTAGTTTATTTCAAGGCGCTTCGTTCGTTCCGTCCGCGCCGCTGGTCTTTTCGCCCGAGGCCGTGGCGGTCTTTGATGCGGGGAGGGAGTTGTGGCGCTATTACCATGCACAGCCCCACGCCAACCCCAACGCTTCGTATTATGACATCAGGGCACACTTTCAAGGGCGTAACGACAAGGGGAAGATGAACGCCA
>CALHZE010000304.1 GCA_938040915.1 uncultured Bacteroidia bacterium
TTCGTAGTTTGCATTTCCGATATTCTTTGTAAATTGCGGTGTTATTTGAAGGTGCTGGGGTTAGGGAGAGGTGGCCGAGTGGTCTAAGGCGCACGCCTGGAAAGTGTGTATACTCCAAAAGGGTATCGCGGGTTCGAATCCCGCCCTCTCCGCTCTTTAGGTTTAAGAGATAAATCGTTTGTTACGAACTCAAATTTCGGTGAGTCTATGAAAAAACTACTCATGTTCTGTCTGACGTTGTTCCTTGTTTTAGGTGCAGCGCGAATGGTTTTGGCACAAACGCCAGATAGTATGGCTGGAGTCCCAGAAGGGGCAACAGTGGTATTGGATGCAGCTGCAGCTACGAATGATAACCCGATGCTTGCCGACCCGAATGCCGATGTTCCGCTTCATCAGCAGCTCAAAACAAAGTTTATTGAGGGGGGACCTAGCTTTATGGGTGTGATTCTCCTACTCTTGATTTTGGGTCTTGCTATCGTTATCGAACGTATCATTTATCTCAATCTTGCGACGACGAATACAGATAAGCTTCTCCGTAAGATAGAGAAGGCTCTCTCGGAAGGGGGGATTGAGGCAGCGAAGGACGTTTGTCGTAAGACGCGAGGACCGGTGGCTAGTATCTTCTATCAGGGGCTCGATCGTTCCGGCGAAGGGATTGATGCCGTAGAAAAGTCGGTCGTTTCCTATGGTTCGGTGCAGATGCAACAGCTGGAAAGTGGGTTGACATGGATCTCCCTCTTTATCGCGCTTGCGCCTATGTTCGGGTTTATGGGAACTGTGTTGGGGATGATCTCGGCATTTGACGCTATTGAAATTGCAGGGGATATCGCTCCGTCACTCGTCGCAGGGGGTATTAAGATCGCCTTGATTACGACGGTCTTTGGTCTTGTGGTTGCGGCTACGTTGCAGGTGTTTTATAACTACATCTTGGCTAAGATTGACAATATCGTGATGCGAATGGAAGATGCTTCCATCTCCCTCATCGATATCTTGGTACGCCACAAGCACTAGTGCTTGCACTTTCCATGAATATTTACTTACAGAGGAGAGTGGAGTATGTCAGAAAAGATAGTTAAGCGCGTTTTGCGCATTGCCCTTGGCGTACTTCTTGCCATATCGGTAATTCTTAGTATCAAGTTCGTCTTTGATATATCTGGGACAGACGAGCGGGAAGTACTGATGTCGGCGGTAGAGCCAATGTTGGATTGGACTTATGTCCTTCTGGTTGTAGCTGCGGCGGCAGCGGTGATTTTCCCAATCATTTACATCATCCAGAATCCGAAGAAAGCGGTTAAGGCGTTGGTTTCATTGGTGATTCTTGGGATTGTTGTCGGTATTTCTTACGCAATGTCTGATGCCACGGCTATCCAAACTGCCACCTCGGCGACCAATCCTGATTTTTCAAACCCTGCGGTTTTGAAGTTGACGGATACGGGGATCTACACAACGATGATTCTCGTTATCACCTCAATCGTGTTGCTTGTTGTTACGGGGGTGCGTAGTATTTTTATGAGTCGTTAGTTACGGGCTTTCTCCGCAGTGATGTAGAGGAAGTGTAAAAAAGGAGGTTTAGGAAGTATGGGACACAAAAAAATGGAGGAAATAAATAATGGATAATAATTA
>CALHZE010000305.1 GCA_938040915.1 uncultured Bacteroidia bacterium
AAAATCTACAACACTTAAACAAACGGAGCGACTCCCACCAATGTTGCCAAACAATTGGTGTACGCAACCCGCAACCACGTAAAATAAACGCCACAAAGCTAAACAATTTTGCGTTTGCGATTTTGACGCAATACGCGCAGCCACGAATGAGCTCAGTTATTCAGGCTGCGATAACATAAAAGAGAATACTTTCTCTCGCAATACAGAAGAACGAAGACTAGCAAGGAGTCCTCGCCAAAAACGGAAACTGCTACTACAGTTCCTTCGCCTTCCACGCGCCGATGTTACGTTTCGCCTCGTCAAAGCTTGCACCTACTGCTATAAGCTTCTTTCCTGACGATTGGTAAGGCACTGCATAACCCTTCTCTTCTATCTGCGCTAGGGCATCTTCAGGACTCCCAGAGCTCCAGAGCTTGAACTCAAAAAGATAGATTGTATCTTTCAGCTCCACCACGCAGTCGGCACGACCCACAATGTTATGCACTTCCGTGTGTACATGCTGACCCATGAGACGGAAAACAAGGTAGAACACCATCTGGTAATTCCACTCAATAAGATTCAGTTCGTCTGTGGTGGGATAGAACATGCCCGCGATGAAAGACTGCATGCGCGTCATAAAGTCATCCACGTCGCCGTGTTTCACCGCTTCTATGAATTTACTGAGTTCACTCAAACGAACTGTAGCGGGACGAAGGAAGTAGCATTTTAATAGCAACTCCCAGAAAGAATAACGCACCTCATCATTCGGGAAACCGAGCGTAAATTCGTCATACTCGGTATTATATTCCTTTATCGTCAAATAACCTGCCTGATAAAGTATCTGTATAGGGTCATCTGCAAATTCATGCGGATTCTCGAGATCCATACGCGTTAAAGCCACATTGTTATCAAGGTCGGGCAAGGGGTAGCGAAGCTCTTGCAGCTTCTTTGCCAAGAAAGTCGGTGTCCCCGTGGCAAACCAATAGTAACCAAGACTCAGTTTCTGGAAAACCTTAAGCAGGTTGAAGGGGTTGTAAACGTTTTCACCCTCAATCGCGAAGCGGTAACCGTCGTATTTCTTCTTAAGTAGTGCAAGGGTCGCTTCCATGCTGAGCGATAATTTCGCACCAAGTGCCTGTAGTTCGGGCGTAAAGGTGGAACGCAATTCCGCGTCCGTTATACCACAGATGCCTGCATAAGCATCGTCAAGGCTTATATCATTCAGATTATTGAGCCCGCTGAAAACACTGAGCTTGCTAAATTTCGTGACGCCCGTTAAAAAGACAAATTGGATGTATTGGTCGCAAGACTTTATAGCAGAATAGAAACCTGCCAGTATGTTCCGATTCTTTTCATGCAGCGCTTGTTGTTCGGCATCTAGAGTCTGAAGCAATGGCTTATCATATTCATCCACAAGGACTACCACTCGTTGCCTCGTTTTCTCACAAGCACGGCGCATTATGCCTGCAAAGCGACTAGGGTAAGTTGTCTCCGTCGGTTTTGGGTCTTATGGTACGCTGACTCTATTATCTTTTCCAAACGTCCGCCATAATAGGAGCTTCGCTCGGGTGACACCTCTACACTATATCGTGCTTCGTACTGTTGCAAGGTCTGATCTAAGCGCAACGGAAGCTCATTTTCTTGACTATAGTTACCCGTGTTTAAGTCTATATAGAGCACGGGGTGTTTCTGCCACGCTTCACGTTTCGACTGCCGTGCTAGTTCTTCTTCGGCTTGCGCAAGATACAGCCCTCCAAACAGCTCTTTCTCCCCACGAAAATAAGCGGCAAGGGTGGATAGAAACAAACTCTTACCAAAACGACGAGGGCGGCTCAAAAAGTACACCTTACCGCGCAGTAACTGTACGATATATTTAGTCTTATCTACATAGAGATATTCATTCTGGCGCAGATCCTCAAAATTCTGTACACCGATGGGTAGTTTTCTCTCTGCCATTTTCGTGACGGTGGTATTATTAGCGGCACTCTTTACGTTGGATTACCCACTCCTTTATGTTCCGTTTCTCCTCATCAAAGCTTGCTCCTACGAGGATAATCTCTTTACCCGACGAAGCGTATTTTGCAGCATAATCCTTCTCGATTATCTGTTGTAGTGCTTCTTCGGCTGTGCCAGCACTCCAGAGCTTGAGTTCAAAAAGATAAACCGTTGTAGCGGTTATCACCACGCAATCCGCTCTGCCCGTAGTGCCTACTACCTCCGTCTCGGTGTACTGTCCTAGTAGCGCAAAGATGAGGTATACCACAATCTGGTAGTCTCGTTCGCGGAACTTTATCTCTTCCCTTGCCGTGGTGTCGTAGGGCAAATTGGCAAAGACTGTCTGCAGGCGCTCCATAAAGGCATCGACGTCCTGTGCATCCACATCGTCAAGGAATTTGAAAATAGAGATCCCTAAACCACGATCTAGAGGTAGAAAACTACTCTTTAAGTTGTTGAGAAATCCGTAACGCACCTCATCGTTCGGATATCCTAGGCGATAGTAGTTACGCCCTGCAACGTATTCCTTAATGGTCAGATAACCCGTTTGAAAGAGAATGGGAATTGGGTCGTGAGCATCCGCACGGTGCTTATCCAAGCCGTAATCATCGAGACGTACTCCCCCTTCAAGGTCAGGAATAAAGTAATGCGCCTCTTTCAAATATTTCACCAAGAAATCGGGCGTACCCGTTGCATACCAGTAGTCGGCAAGTTCTTTGGCTGCAAGAGCATTCAACAAGCTAAACGGGTTATAGACATTGTCACCGCGTCGGGCAAATAAGTAGCCATCGTAACGTTGTTTCAACTGTGCAATAGTCTCCTCCAGCGTTAGCTGGAGCGCGGCTGAGAGCTCCGCTATTTCTG
>CALHZE010000306.1 GCA_938040915.1 uncultured Bacteroidia bacterium
CCGCCCTCACACGCCCACTGTTATTCATCGAATGCTCAGAGAGTCGCTCCTTTATTACATCATCCTCAATGATTTCAAAAGCCCATGGCTGGGAGTTGATGGAGCTCGGGGCGAGGCGGAGTATCTCTTTAATTTGATTGATCTCTTCTGCCTGCAATCTATACGTAGAGTCGTAGAGCTTCGTCGTATAACGCTCACGAAACATCTTTAGGATATCCATAATCTGGTCTAAAATCTATTATTTTTCTTCGAGGGGAAAACCACCAACAACCAAGCTAATGCCCCATCAACGCACAGGCAAAACAAAGCACAACGAGACAAGCCAAGACTTACCATAAGTCTATGCCCGCGAGTTACCATAACTCTCCTCGACGACTTACCATAACTTTTTATGACGAGTCACCATAACTCTTTGTGACGACTTATGGTAACTCCTCACCCCCGCCTCCCTTAGAGTCACCAAAACTACTACAATAGAGCTACGTCTACACCTACCCTTCTGCAGCTCGCGACATCCGCTTACATCCCCCACCATGAAAATCGCCAGAGCTCCCTCTTCACAAGCAGAGGGAAGGGGCATTACATCTAGACACATAAACCTCCATCTTCCCCACAACCAAAACCACTCAACTGAAGAGGATAAGACTCGCCCAACCTACTCAAATCAGAACTAGAAATCAAGGAGGCGGTAACGACGACGCACCTCAGGCATTGACATTCGTTCTTGATAATGCCACCATTCTTTCGCATAAGGACGAAGCCCGACCTGACCAAGGATACGCCTCATCAGCGCCCTATTCCGTGGCACTTCGGGAGCGAAGACCCCCGAACGCACAAGCTCGTGTTCCCCACCGAGATGAGACGTAGTACCGAAATGGTCAAAGGAGCTACCCATATCAAGCACACGCCCCCAATCATCCACGATCGTCAAGTCAACAGCGACCCCGTAGTTATGACGACCACCACGATGAGGCTTCGCCACATAGATGCGATTTGGCGTGCCTGCCACCCGCTCGTACATACGCCGCTGCATGCTCAGCGGTCGGGCAGCATCATAGACAAGAAAGCGATAACCAGGGCACGCCTTCTCCAATAACACC
>CALHZE010000307.1 GCA_938040915.1 uncultured Bacteroidia bacterium
GAACTTTGACTCAGCGCGCTTAGCGGTTGACACGGTCTATGATTGGCTCGAACAAAACGATTTCGCTGATCTGAAGGGAAGGACGCGTGAATTGGTGCAGTCTGTCAAGTGTTACGCGGAGGTTATGGATCGTTACACCGTCCTCCGACAACAGCTTTGTGGTAAAAAGGGCGCTTTGGACGACGGACGGATGCAGAAGTATGTCGACGAGATCAGCCTCTCGGGGCTCTATCCGCAGCTCGGACACATTAGTTCACAGGCCGTGATGTATCTGTATCGTTATCTCGATCGCGTCGATTACGATCTCTTTCTCCATGCCTTCGAATTAGCCAACCGAGACCTCCCAACTGGGCTCCCCGAGTGGGCACAGACCAAGACGAACAACTTTCGCAAGCTCTTGGCGGAAATCGAACCGATTGCCAAAAATCTAGAAAAGGAGCATAAGGAACTTGTAGCGATTGCACCCCAGATCTCAGATAAAATTTTCGACATCGCAGAGAAAAGCTATGCCTATCGCTCGGAATTGCAGGAACGCAGCCAAGGGCTTATTTTGTGGGTCGTGCTCATTTTGTTGACGACGTGCTTTATCGTCACGCTACTCTTTTCTAACTATTTAACGCGGACGCTTCATGCTGCCGTAGCACACATCCAGAGAGCCGCGCAGGGAGATCTCATAATCGAGGTGCCACGTAAGTTCCTCGAAGGAAAAGATGAGATTTGCCAGCTCGCACAGGCTCTCGATCAGATGACTCAAACGATGGCGTCTTCTATAAGGGCTATTATTTCAGGAGCTTCCAATGTCTCGAGCGCGAGCGGATTGCTATCGCAGGTCTCGCAACAACTTTCTCAAGGCTCGAGTGAACAGGCGGCGAGTGCCGAGGAAATTAGCAGCGCCATGGCACAGATGACCTCGAGCATCAACGCCAATGCAGAGTCGGCGGTTGAGACAGAGAAAATTGCCAAGGATATGCAGCAGCGCATCGTGGTCGTTGGCGAGCAGGCGCAAAAAGTTGAGGCTGTGGTCAATGGTATTGTCGACAAGATTAACGTCATCAACGAGATTGCCGCACAAACCAACATCCTCGCGCTGAATGCGGCGGTAGAGGCCGCACGCGCCGGCGAGCACGGTCGTGGCTTCTCGGTGGTCGCCTCCGAAGTCCGAAAATTGGCAGAGCGAAGCAAGCTTGCGGCACAGGAAATCCAAGTACTTTCGGCCGACGGGGTTACGGTAACGAGACGATCTGCCGAAGCCATTGAGGCGGTCGTGCCCGAGGTGTTACACACAGTGCAGTTGGTACAAGAAATAGCGGTGTCGAGCAAAGAACAACACTCAGGGGTAGAGCAAATCAATGCGGCGATCCAGCAACTTAATAGCATTGTTCAGCAGAATGCTGCTACTTCCGAAGAAGTGGCTACCTCATCCGAAGAGCTAGATGCTCAGGCCGAAGCACTCCGTAAAGCCGTTGAGGAGTATCGTGTCTAGAGCGTGGGTTTTGGTAAAAGTGTTTGCTAGTTTCTGAAAAGATTGTACTTTTGTCACGGGGTAAGTCTCATACGACCAGCTCCCTCCGAAACTCCCCAGGGTCGGAAGACAGCAAGGATAGGAGGTTGTAGCGGTGCGATGTGAGGAGCTTACCCCTTTTTTTGTCCCCATACATCCCCCTTTACGGGGGAAAGAAAGGGCGACGTACCACAAGGCAGAAAAAAAAGAAAAAAAGCCGCACCCCTTCCGCGACTTGCTTTTTCAGAAACTATTTCTACCTTTGTCTCAATGAGGGACAGATAAACAATCTAACCGATCATGAATAAGACACAGTTGATAGAAGCTATTGCACACGAATCCGGTCTCACAAAGACCGATGCTACGAGCGCTCTCAACGCGCTGCTCAAGGTAACCCAAGAAGCCCTCGCGAAGGGAGATACGGTTCAGCTCGTAGGCTTCGGGACGTTTAAGGTGTCCGTGCGACAGGCGCGCATAGGGCAGAACCCCAAAACACACGAAAAGATTGAGATACCTCAGTCTAACAGTGTTTCCTTTAAGGTAGGTGCGGAACTCAAGAAGGCCGTAAACTAGGTCGGGGGTAGCCCCCTCCGTGTGGCTCTCCTCATCCTCCTCGCGGGTCTTGTTCGTTAGGGGAGGGGGAGGTTATAGGTAGTAAGCAGCGTCTAGCTCCGGATAGCGGAGTGGCGTTGCTTTTTTTTGTCCATAAATCCCCGTTGATAACCATGGTTATACGGGGGCGTACAGACGCAACGTGATGCGTCTGCCTTTTTGTGCTCTTGTCCCTCCCACCCGCCGTCTGTGCAGGGTCGTAGCGCCTCCCCTCCGCGTAAGATTCGCCCGTATGACCTGACGGAGCTTTAGAAATTCCAAATCATGTCCTTATAGACGGAAAGCAAAAGAATCAAGAATAGAAATAGAAGAATCCGCTTAAAAACCCCACCCTGCTAGGGTGGTAAGGTCACCTACTTTCCAAACGAAGAGTACGACGAGAGCACGGTAAGAGCGTCGTGAGAGCGTCGTGAGAGCGTCGTGAGAGCCTAGTGAGAGCCTAAGGAGAGCCTAAGGAGAGCCTAGTGAGAGCCTAGTGAGAGCCTAGTAAGAGTACGGTAAGAGTACGGTAAGAGTACGGAGAGAGTACGGAGAGAGTACGGTAAGAGTACGGTAAGAGTACGGTAAGAGTACGGTAAGAGTACGGTAAGAGTACGG
>CALHZE010000308.1 GCA_938040915.1 uncultured Bacteroidia bacterium
TACGAGGAGCATGTGAATAAGTATGTCTGGGCAGACATGCATTGTGTGCACAATGATTACTACCAGACGGGGATAGCCGAGTCATATCAGACCTCACGAAAATCAGATCGCACGCTCGAGGGCTCTTATGTTCGCTCTATTTCTACAGGGGGGTATTCGGGAGGAAAGATAGTGATTACCTACCAAGAACAGTTGGTCGATGGTCCTAACCCCGATGCCATTATGGATCAGTTGATCCCCAATGACGTGGCGGGGGTGAACTATGGTATTATTCGTGGTGATTGGAGAAAGACGGTCGATCGCGAGTTTGTTTATGTCGTGGCCACAGAAGATAACACCACGGTAACGATCAAGAGTTATGAGAATTTTAACCCCTACGGTGCTTCGCTCTATCAAAAAAGTTTTTCGAAGACACTGAACAAGAATCAACAGGTTTCATTCCGATTGCGAGAAAATGGCAACGACGCCTTCTCCCTGACTGCGACACACCCTGTGCAGGTCTTTCATGTTTCTGGGGCTGATGAAAACGGCGGGCAGGGGCAGCGTGCCGGCGCGGTGGTGCCCCCACTTTCTACAGAGCAGACCTGTATTGGTTCTAAAACGGTAGACTTTAGCCGGAGTATGCCAGAAAACAGAAGATTCCCCTTGATTCTGAACATTGCGGCTTTTCAGCATCCTACCGATCCCGATCGACAAGCTATCGGACCAGGGCGCTTTCAGTTGAAAAAATCGGTCGCTGGTGGTCCTTTCGTGGATGTCGGTACCTCAGACCCAGAATATCCTCTACTTACCCATCTTAATGACCCGAGCAAGTGGAAAAAATTTCCTAGCCCCAACGCGGCTATGGATAAGTGGCAGTGGACCAAGTTTAACTGTACGGGCTTTCAGGTTACTGACGCTTCGGGAAAGTTGGTCGCCTATCGCTTGATCAATAAAAAGAATGTCTTTCAGTTGGGCGTGCTTAACGGGAAGGGAGAAATGGACGCCCTTTACGGTTACTTCTCCGACTTTCGGAAGGTAAAGCTCGAAATGCACGTTAAGGATAAGAATGATGTGCCCAAAGACGGGGGGCTTATACCGCTTTGTCGAGGCGACGAAGTCGAGCTGAATGCTGACACCAAGCTCGATTATGTGAAATATTATTGGTCGCCAGAGACGAATCTTGTCTATCAAAACCCTGAAAAAACGAAAGTGAAGGTGGTGAACCCGAAAGCGACCACAAAGTATGTCGTGAAAATGTCGGGCTATTGCGACTTTGAGCCAGATGCGAAGGTCACCATCGAGGTCAACCCCGTTTTAGACCCGATGTTAGAGATGCCGGCGGTGCTCTGTGGTGGTGGCGAGATTGCCATGAAGTTTACAGAACTTGAGGGGGCAAAGAAGATTAACATCCGCCATCAACGTGAAAACGAACCACCACTCCCTCCGGGATATGAGCCCTTGGTCTCACTCCCGCTCTCGTTACCCAATGAGAACACGAAAGAGTTTACATACAAGCTCAACTTTCCGCGGACAGGGCATTACCGGATTTCGGCTCTCGTCCTCAACGGCGGTTGTAAGAAGGAGTTTGAACAAGATCTCTACATCCTCCCCCCCCTGGCTAAACCGACGGTCGACTACGTAGCGGGATTAGCGCC
>CALHZE010000309.1 GCA_938040915.1 uncultured Bacteroidia bacterium
CCTCGCCCTACGCCTTCTACCAGTTCTGGCTCAACGTCTCTGACGACGACGCCAAAACCTACATCCGAATCTTTACCATGCTCTCGCGCGAGCAGATCGAGACCCTCGAAGCCGAGCACGCAGCAAACCCCCATGAGCGCCCATTACAAAAGACCTTGGCGCGCGAAGTGACCATCATGGTACATGGCGAAGCAGAATACGCCAATGCTCTCCAAGCCTCTGAAATCTTGTTTGGTAAGGCAACGGCTGACACCCTCCGCCAGATCGACGAAGCTACCTTCCTTGCCGTGTTTGACGGCGTGCCAACCTACGAAGTGCCTCGCTGCGTCCTCGAAGACGGGGCAAACCTCTTGACACTCCTGACCGAGACCACCGAGGTCTTTCCCTCCAAAGCCGAGGCGCGACGAACCTTCCAAGGAGGTGGCTTAAGCCTTAACAAAGAGAAGGTTACCGATCTCGACCTCGTCCCCCAACTCGCCGACGCCATTAGCGGGAAATACTTCGTGGTACAGAAGGGGAAGAAAAACTATTACTTACTGATCGTGCGTTAGTTACACCTGTCGGGAGGTCGCCCACACAATGAACATCAAGTTCCGCAATTTCAGACCCCTTGCACGCCCCAAGTGGGTGCTCAACAACCCCTCGTTCCTACGCGATCGGCGCGTAGAGGCGCTCATCTTCCTAGCCCTTTTTATCGCCTTAATGGGCTTCCTCGGAACGAGAATGGGGACGCGGAATCTCCTCAATACCATCATGCAGACGGCCTTTGAGCTCCTCACTCACACCGTCTTTTTCATTATGGCGATTACCGTGCTCACTGGGGCGCTCTCCAAGCTTTTCATCGAGTTTGGCGTGATGCGACTCATCGAGTTTGCGCTCCGCCCCCTCATGCGCCCCATTTATAACCTACCTGGGATGGCGGCTCTCGCGGCAATCATTACCTTCTTCAGCGACAACCCTGCCATCATGTCCCTCGCCAAAGACAAGAGTTTCCGCGCCTGTCTGACTGACCGAGAGCTGGTCTCTATGACCAACTTCGGCACCTCGATGGGGATGGGGCTCATCGTCATTACCTTTATGTCGAGCTTGGGGCACTTCCAGAACGCCCTCCTCGGTCTCTTCGGAGCCATGGTGGGGGGGATCGTCGCCACGCGCCTTATGCAGTTCTTTACCCGCAAGACTTTTACACCACCAACGCCCGAGGAAAAGGCGCAGATGTTGGAAGAAAGCAAAAAACAACTCTCTTTCAAATCTCAAGGTTCGCTCTTTGAGCGCTTCCTTAATGCCATCCTCGACGGAGGGAAAACGGGCGTAGACCTCGGGCTATCTATCATCCCAGGGGTGCTCATTATCAGCACGTTTATCACGATCATCACCTTCGGCCCTAAGGACGCTGCCCTCGGCTACCAAGGGCTTGCTGGGGAGGGTGTCCCAATCCTGACATGGTTGGCGGCTAAAATCGATATCGTCTTTCAAATCCTTTTCGGTTTTGAGTCGCCTAGTCTGATCGCTTTCCCTGTTACCTCCCTCGGCTCTGTGGGGGCAGCACTCTCACTCTTGCCGCGATTTAGTGCCGAGGGGATTTTGACAGGCAACGAAGTGGCGGTCTTTACAGCCATGGGAATGTGTTGGAGTGGTTTCCTAAGCACGTATGCGGCGATGTTTGACTCCATCGGCTTCCGCGCCCTCACTTCCAAAGCCCTACTCGCTCAAACCCTCGGCGGGATCGCAGCCGGCATCTTTGCCCACCTCCTCTTTGTGGTTATCCGGCTGTTCTAGACTTGCTATTCCACAAAAAAGAATTACCTTTGCACGAAGTTTTTTAACCATAAAACCGTTGAGAGTTTAGGAATGATGAACCATTATGAGGCTGTCTTCATTGCAACTCCCGTTTTGTCTGAAAGCCAGATGAAGGAGACAGTCGACAAGTTCCGCACTTTCATTGTATCCAATGGAGGTGAGATGGAGAACGAGGAGAACTGGGGACTCAAGAAATTAGCCTACTCCATCAAAAAGAAGGAGAACGGCTACTATTTCTTGTTCCAGTTTGCTGCGCCGGGCGAGGTGATTGATCGCCTTGAGACGCAGTTCCGTCGCGACGAGCGTATTATCCGTTTCCTGACCGTGCGTCTGGACAAGGATGGGCTTGAGTACGCCAACAAACGCCGGATGAAGCTCGCCGATAGCGAGAATACTGCTAAACAAAACGTGGAGGAGGGTAAATAATGGTACAAGCACGTGGTGGTGAAATTCGTTATCTCGCTCCGCCCACCGTCGAAGTAAAGCGGAAGCGTTATTGCCGGTTCAAGAAAAACGGCATTAAGTATGTCGATTACAAAGACCCTGAGTTCCTCAAAAAGTTCCTCAACGAGCAGGGGAAAATCCTCCCGCGGCGTCTGACAGGGACTTCGTTGAAATATCAGCGGCGTGTGGCGCAAGCGATCAAGCGTGCGCGCCACTTGGCTCTCTTGCCATTTGTGACAGACCTATTGAAGTAGAGAGGAGGCGAAGAAAATGGCAGAGACGAATAACGAAAAGCTGTTGCAGCGCCCCACTAAGAAGGGGTGCGTGCGTGTTATCCTAGTAAAGGACTTGCGCGGATTGGGCGATCACGACGATATGGTGGAGGTGCGCGCGGGCTATGCTCGCAACTACCTCATCCCCAATGGGATCGCGATGGCGGTAACGCCCTCAGTACTCCGTCAGTTTGAGGAAACCAAGAAACAGCAGCAGCACAAGGAGCAGAAACTCCGCGAAGAGGCACAGAAGCGTGCCGAAGAGCTGTCGCAAATTAAGCTTACCGTGGGGGCGAAAACGAGCTCTACGGGCAAGATCTTTGGTTCGGTTACCACGATCCAGTTGGCCGAAGCCTTGGCTGCGAAGGGAGTGACGGTCGATCGTCACAACATTACCATCGAAGAGGCGGTTAAGGAAGTGGGGACATACCACGCTCGTATAAAGCTCTATAAGGAGCTGCACGCGCAGATCACCTTCCAAGTGGTTGCTGAGTAATAGTGTAAACGATCCTCTAGTCGTTTATTGGTTAGGAGAGGGGGCGCATAGCTCCCTCTTTTTTTTACGCCTTAGAAAAATGCCCGATCCGATCTTACAACTCAACGACCTGACCGTGGGCTATACGCCCGCCCGTCCGCTGGTGCGCCACCTCTGTTGTGCTTACGATAGCGCGGCACTCATCGCCGTGGAGGGAGGTAACGGGAGTGGGAAGAGTACCCTTTTGCGCACCTTGGTGGGCGACATACCGCCGCTCGCGGGGAGTGTCCTCTTGGAGGGGCGGGAGGTAAAAACGCTCTCGGTACGCGAACGGGCACGCCAGATTAGCTATACCCCCTCGCACGTCTCCGTCGCCCCCGAGACGTTGGTAAAAGAATTTGTTGCCCTAGGACGCTGGGGCTATCAACGCTGGTTCGGAGGTGCTACGCCGCAAGATGCGCAAGCAGTGGCACGTGCCTTATCTTTTGTCGCGCTAGAGGAGTTTGCAGACCGACGCGTCGTAACGCTGAGCGATGGGGAGCGTCAGCGTGTCAATATTGCGCTTGCCGTGGCACAAGAGGCGAGGGTGCTCCTCTTAGACGAACCGTTTTCTCATCTTGACCGCGCGGCACGCGGATTACTTTCCACACTTTTGCAACGTCTCGTACACGATCGGGGGTGTTTAGTCATCTACACCTCGCCAGACGAAGGGGACGTACGGTTGGTGAATATGCCCCAGTAGTTAGCCTCTTGGCGACATCTGGCTGGCGAGTGACCCCTCGTTAAAGAGAAGGTCGAGCCCCGAAACATTGGGATAGAAGGGGAGACGATCCGCAAAAACTTGATAGTAACGTAATTGCTCGGGTCGCGCGTGTTTCGGGTGAAACACCTCCCGCAGGTCTTCCCAGTCCGGAGCGAGCGTCGTCTCATAACTAGTGGTCTCGTG
>CALHZE010000310.1 GCA_938040915.1 uncultured Bacteroidia bacterium
AAAGTTAAAGACCCTCCCACTCTCTATTGTACTGAAAGGAGAGAATAAGATTACCTCGCATGGTACTGCTATGAATATCTTTGAGTCCACTACCATCTCTGGTGGCGGAACGCTTGTCTTGGTGAGTGAACGCGGTGAGGGTATCCGACTCGGGAGGGACTTAAAAATCCAAGGCGGTAAGATAGATATAACAGGAGAGATTACTGGGGTTAAATACGAAGTAGAATCTACCGTCTATAAGAATGCTGGGACTCTGGTGTTGGAAGACACAGAACTTATTGCCTCTGGGATTAAGCAACTAGAAAGCCTAGTTTGTGTACGCGAGACGCTGTTAGAGCCCGAGGACGGAAAAATAAAAGATAATGGTATCGAGTTAGAGGGTGCCAAATCACTTCATTTAGTCCCACACGAAGTCTATTACACCTTGTTCTTGGGAAGTGACCCAATGATGCGACGAAGCTTTGAAATTACGAACTATAACTACCAAAAGCTCGCGTCCTATTTGTTCGGCTATAATGCGAATGGTAGCATCACTTACGACCCAGAGACGAGGCTTCTCACATTCGATAGGGTAAAGCTCCCAGAGCTCGTACTAATAGATAACGAAGAGCCTACAACCATATCTATGAAAGGCGATTGTGTATTCCATACGCTGCGGAGCTCCGAAAAAACAAAGCTAGAAGTAACAGCAGGGGCACACATCAAAGTAGCAGACTTGAATATAGCAGCGCAGCAGCAATGCACCCTCAAAGATTGTGCACTAGAGCTAAATGATGGAGGAATCCACGTGGGTAAGGGGGCTACGCTGACCCTGGAAAACTGCGAGGTGGACATCAATACCCCCAATCGCGGTATTGCTGGCGTTAAGGGCGTCGACGGAGAGAAGCTCGTGGTGAAGAACTCCTCTATCCGCATCCGCTCCTCCGAAGGGGCTATTTGTGACTTCGACGAGGTGGAGTTCCTACCCTCTGCTGATGCATATGAAATTAAGGGGGGCACGATCGGAAAACACGGTATTATGGACGGTGCAAACGTTTCTACAGGTACGGTGGCGGTGCTGGTAAAAGGCAGGATAACTCTCTTGCCCACTACCCTTACATTCGATTATAAGCAGGGGGAACAGGAGGTTACCCTGACCTCCGATGGCGAGTGGCTCGCCTCCTGTGCGGAGACTTGGGTTACCCTGTCGAAAGCAGCGGGGAGTGGAAATGCGACTTTCAAGGTCTCGGTTAGCGAAAACACGACTGGACAGGCGCGCGAGGCACAGCTTGTTATAACCTCCAAAGCGAACCCCGAGGTAAAGAAGGTGATAACTATCTCACAAAAGCTACGTTTTGTACACTTGCAGAGTATTACGCTAAAGCCCGCAACTCTGTTTATTGTCGAAGGGAAAAAAGGACGTGTCGCAAAGATTATTTTCGAACCAGAGAATGCCTCAAATAAACAGGTGAAATGGGAATCTAAAGACACTGACATTGCTACTGTTGATCCTGTATCAGGTGAGATAACTGCCATTGCCAAGGGAGAATGTCTCATTTGTGCTTGGTCTCAAGAGAACACAACGGTTGGTGGGGGATGTCAGGTGAAGGTTATTTCTGAATCTGAGGTCATCCATGTTGCGACCATCACGGTGAAGCCTGCAGAGCTCTCTCTTACGGTCGGTAAAACAGCCTCTCTTACCGCAACAATCACACCGGTAGACGCTATGGATCAGCGCATCGAGTGGCGTTCTTCGGCAGATGCCGTCGCTTCGGTCAAAGAAGAGAACGGCGTGGTAACTGTCACAGCTCTTGCGCCTGGCAGTTGCACCATCACTGCGAGAAGCCTAGAGGAGGGGAGCACGGTAAAGGGCATTTGCCTAGTAACCGTAAAAGCCCCCCAGCAAGACAAGCCGCAACATCCTACGCAACCAGGTACAACAGCCGTCGAGGACTCTGCTCGAGCCTTCTTCTCCGTATCTCCGAATCCGTTTACCAACCAGCTGCGTATCGCAAACCCTGAGGGCGTAGTGGCACGTTACGAGGTGGTTACCCTCGCCGGTGAGGTGGCATGTTCGGGGATATTGGAAGGTAGTGAGACGTTCGTCGATACATCCACCCTTTCCCCTGCTCTTTATCTTCTTCGAATAACAACTTCTGACGGGGCATTTTCCCTGAAACATATAGTAAAGCAATAGGATTATTGCTCTTGTGGAGAAACGGCGCAAAAGAGCCTCTTTTGCGCCGTTTCTCGTTTACGTTATTTTCCGAGCAGGAATGTTGTATATTTGGTATGGCTAAAGAGAGAGCTCCTGACCATTACTTTGCCAGACTCCGTGATCGTTACTAAAAAACAAAACCATTATGGCTGAATTAAGCGTCAAACAGAATACCATCCTTCGTTACTTCCAAGACAACCAGAAGGGTTTTCTTATCCCCGACTACCAACGCCCCTATTCTTGGGAAGAAGACCAGTGTGAAAAGCTTTGGAATGACCTCGCTACATTTACTTTACCCGAACTGCAGGAAGGAAGGTTTGACCCCGAGCGGAACTACTACCTCGGCTCTATTGTAACGTTTGTAAACCAAGAGGGCAAAACGGAGATTATCGACGGACAACAGCGCATCATTACCCTAATGCTCCTCTTGCGCGCTTTTTTGAAGAGTGCTGCCACAATGCCAGATCCTGAAACAAAAGCCCTGAGCCTCGGAATACAGAAATGTCTTTGGCACATGGACGAGTTTGACATCAAGTGCATTGCTACGAAACTAGAAACGGAGGTGGCTAGCGATGATGCGAAAAAAGACTTCCTAGCAATTCTTGACACTGGAAACGCCCCTGCGGGGGCGAAGAATCGGTATGCTAAGAACTACCGTTTCTTTGAAAAGAAGATCGCGGCATTCAAAAATGACTGTCCTTCCTACTTTGCCTATTTTCCACAGCGTGCCATGCGCAACTGTGTATTATTTCCAATAGAAACCTCGGATCAGGACGCTGCTCTTCTCATCTTTTCCACACTCAATGACCGAGGTCTTCCCCTCTCAGATGCAGACATCTTTTACTCGAAACTCTACAAGTTTTACAAGGAAAAAGGCGAGGAGGAAAGAAGCAACTTTGTGGAACAGTGGCGAGACCTTTCCGAGCGTTGCGAACAGCTCTTTCACCCGTATAATGCAACCCCGATGGATGAACTATTTATCAAATATATGTTTTACCGTAGGGCGTTGGAGAACGAGACGGGATTGATGACCCAAGGAACGCGAAGCTTCTTTGAGAAAAATGACTACAGCATTTTACGAAAGGACGAGGTGTTCCCAACTTTGCAGAAGATTGCGCGCTTCTGGAGCGATATCTTTGAGCAAGATACAAGCCTCTACTCTCTAGAGGTACTCAAGCGTTTCTCTATTCTTGCGCAAGCCTCTAATATACTCCCCTCACATTTTATTACGGTCTACTATCTCCTTGAGCCGCCCACGACCAACGAAGCGTGGCTAGACCTCTTGGAGCGTCTTATTGCTTGTGTTTTGCTGTATGCGGTTTGCAAACCAGGGCTTGACTATCTCCGTACTCCCCTCTATAACGAAATGGCGCATTATGCCAAGGATCGAACCATTGATTTCACGAAGCATGCCTTGGGGAATCAAGACTATATCCGCGAAGCCTTTGAAACCTTTAGCTCCTCGCGCAACCAGTCGGTGAAATTCCTACTCTACTGGTATGCGTACCAGAATCCACAACAAGAACTCATCCCCACTGGAAAGAAGATTAGCGTCGAACATATCTTTTCCAAGAATAGAGCCACCGTACGAGGTGCACTTGACGACCCGAGCTGTGTCGAGCTCATAGGGAATAAGTCTATCATGGAAAGCAACCTCAATATCCGCGCCTCCGACTTCCGCTTCGAAGATAAACGTGCCTATTACCTCGGAACGCGCGACGACAAGCGTAAACCGACCATGATTAGAGACCTGCGCGAGCTTGCTTCCAACAAAGCTGATTTTACCGAAGAAGATATCAAGGAACGCACAGAATGCATCTTCCAGACACTCCTCTCCTTCCTCCGTCGCTATGATTTGGTAAAATAAATTTTCCCTTGCACGCGCCCAGCGCCCGTCTGCCCCGAATGACTTTTTCGGGGACAGACGGGCGCTCTTTTTTACCGCTCCTATTTGTTCTTCATAGTTTCTTTTCGGAACTTGCGTTAGTTTTATCTAACGTTACACACGATCATGAACGACACATTTACACGGTTCACACGCACCCTCCTTCTGCTTTTGGGGCTTTTCGTGAGCTTTACCAGTGGCTCGCTCTACGCCGAGGGGCGTCCCTTTATTACCAAGTGGCAGGGCGAGGTCGGCGTCCCTATTAAAATCCCCATCGTGGGAACGTATACCCTCACTTGGTATAACGAAGCAACCCCCGATGAAAAACACACGGGACAATATGCTCTTGTCCAAGAAGGTCAAGAACTATCACGAGAGCCATACTCCTTCACCCCTACCGCAGAAGGGGTCTACGTGGTAGAGGTCGCTCCCGAAGGTGTGGAGCATCTTGTTATGGGCACTAAGGATAAGACTTGGGGCACACCCGAAGCCTTACTCGAAGTCGTACAGTTCGGTACTGTCGAATGGAAGGATATGAGCTACGCCTTCAGTGGCTGCAAAAATATGCGCTTTGCCGACGGGATTGATAAACCCAACCTCGAGTCCGTACGTAATGCGGAATCTATGTTCCAAGGGTGTCTCGTATTTAACTCTCCCATAAATGAGTGGGATGTGAGCCACATCCCCTTTATGCACTATATGTTTTGGGGATGCGCCGCTTTTAACCAACCCCTAGATAAATGGCGTCTGAATCACGATCCGCACATCAGTGGACTATTTATTGAATGCACATCCTTCAACCAACCGCTTAATAACTGGGATGTGAGTAAGGTGACAGATATGGAAGGGATGTTTAGCGGCTGCACCTCCTTTAACCAGCCTCTTGACAACTGGAATGTGAGTAATGTGACACATATGGGTAGAATGTTTCGCGGCTGCACCTCCTTCAACCAGCCTCTTGACAGTTGGGATGTGAGTAAGGTGACAGCTATGGATGGGATGTTTAGCGGCTGCACCTCCTTTAACCAGCCTCTTGACAATTGGGAGGTGAGTAACGTTACTAATATGAGGGGGATGCTTTACAACTGCTCCTCCTTTAACCACTCCCTCGCTGCTTGGAAGCTGAAACGTTGTCAAGAGCTTGGGTTAGGCGGCTGTGCGATAGATACGAAGAACTACTCTAAAACCTTAGCTAGCTGGGCTGCACAACCAGAGATAAGCTCCGAGATGACCTTAGATGCTGGTGGCTTGCGCTACGTTTGGCAAGATCCTCACAACCAGTTGAATGCAAAAGGGTGGAACATCATGGGCGATAACTACGACCCAACGTATGTTGATATCCAACTCCCTGCAACTCTCTCATTAAAACAAGGGACGACGGCGCAGCTCAAAGCTGAGGTCTTTGTCACCGAAGGGGGCGACCAAGGCGTGATATGGAAAAGCAGTGCACCACAATATGTAAGTGTGAACCCCTCCTCTGGCGAAATAACCGCCAAAGCTATCGGCAGTGCCATCATTACCGCAACCTGCAAAGTTGACCCCTCAAAAAGCGCTACGTGCGAAGTCACTGTCCCCGATGCAGGGGTGGAGAGCGTGCACGTTACCCCAGAGGAGCTTACTATGAGCGTCGGGGAAACAAAGAAGCTTATTGCGCAATTAGTTACTTATGGCGTGGGCGTAGATCAGGGTGTAGTATGGAGTAGTCGTAACCCATCCATCGCACAGGTAGACGCGTGGAATGGAAAAGTGACTGGCATAGCACCTGGCGAAGCGGAAATCGTCGCTACAAGCCGAACGGATAACTCCAAGCAAGGAATCTGTCGCGTTACAGTCGCTGGGGTGCGTAAGGTTATAATAGACCAACCCAACGAACTAATCATAATAAAACCCAACGAAGTGAGAAAGTTTACAGCAACCGTCATTGCCTTTGGAGACGTAGATAGAGGGGTCGTCTGGGGAAAGCGCGAAGAGTATCAAACTGAGAACGTACAGGTGGATTCACAAACTGGAGAGGTAAAGGGACTCTTCCCTGGCTATTACTGGTTACAAGCGGCCAGCAAGGCAGATAATACCCAAAAAGACTATCGTGGGTTAGCTGTAGAAGGGATTGTCGATGTCAGACTAGATCTCCCCACACGTCCTCTCAAAGTAGGAGAAACCCTTACTAGAGATATCTGGGTAGAGTCGTATGGTGACGTAGCGCAAGATATCGTTGTCGGATGTAGCGACCCGCGAATACTAGAACTGAAACTAGTGAAAGTAAATGAAAGAGAGGTACTAGAAATCAAGGTGCTTGACAAAGGAGAAGCTACCATTACGGTTGAGAGCAGAATAGACCCCTCAAAGAGTAATACCTACAGAGTTGTGGCGATTGAGGAAAACGGTGTACAGGTGATCCCCGCACGGCATATATTCGGAAAAGGTGAAACGCTACAATTAAAAGCTATCGTAGCTGGAGAAGATCAGCGGGTAACATGGTCAAGCAGTGCGCCTCACTTAGTAGAGGTCAATGAGCAAACTGGCGAAGCTACCGCGCTAGAGTTGGGCGAGGTCTTCATCACAGCACGTAGCCAAGCCGACCTATCCAAGTACGGCGATTGTAACATTGTCGTGCGAGGCGTAAAAAGTATAACTCTCCCCAGTGACTACGAACTTCCTGTGAGAGAGAGTAAACCCATCGAGGCCTCTGTCGACGTATCGGGGGACGCCGACGACGATGTCTATTGGACGGTAGAAAACGAATCTTTACTCCAGATTACAAGCTATTTCGATAAAACAGCCCTCCTCACAGGACTCCGCCCTGGTGTGACAACACTTACCGCAATCTCTCGTTTTGATAACG
>CALHZE010000311.1 GCA_938040915.1 uncultured Bacteroidia bacterium
GCTTTAACTCGCCCCCTCTGACTGTATCAAAAAAGTTACCTTTGTAGCGTCGTGTGCCCAAAGAGTTGCGGTACGCGCACAGCCAACTTTTAACGCAACGCACCGATATGAAACGCTGCTTATTCGTCTTAGCTCTTTTCGCTCTTACGTTACCGGCTGTCGCTCAGTTGCTTGACGGGACGATCGCCAACGTTGGCACGCGGCAACTCCTCTACTCTGACGTCGAAATGGAGATGGTGCGTGCCCGCATGCAGAACGTGCAGTTACAAAAGAACAGCGCGTGTGGCGTGCTCGAGAGCCTACTCATCCACTACATGCTTCTCGACCAAGCCGACCTCGACAGCATCCCGCAACCTAGCCTCGAAAACTCGCAAGAGATCGAGCAGCGACTCTCTCATTTTGTGCAACAGGCAGGAAGCGAGGAGGCACTCGAAAAGCAGTACGGACGCTCAATCAAAGAGATCCGCGAGGAAATGGCACAACTCCTTGGTGAGCAGCGACGCTCTGAGCAGGCGCGTGCCAAGGTGATCGACAAGGTCTTGGTAACCCCCTCTGAAGTGCAAGAGTTCTTCCGTGCGCAGCCACAAGATAGCCTACAGATGCTCCCCGAGCAGTTCGTTTACCGCCAGCTCGTGCTTTCTCCCGTTGCGGCGACCGAAGCCGAGTTCCAAGTCAAGGAAAAGCTCCTTAACTTGCGTGAGCGCATCCTCAAGGGAGAGCGTTTTTCCACCCTCGCGGTCGCTTATTCCGAAGACCGCGGTTCGGCGATTAAAGGTGGCGAGATGGGCTATATGCCTCGCGAGGGGTTTGTTAAACCCTTTGCTGATGCGGCGTTTGCGCTAGGAGACGGACAGGTTAGCCCTATTGTGAAAACCGAATATGGTTATCACCTTATCCAGATGGTCGGCAAAAAGGGGAAGCTTGCCAATGTGCGTCATATTCTGATGCGCCCCACGTACTCTACTGACGAGATCGCTAAGACCTCTGCACGCCTCGATAGTATTAAGCAGCTCGTGTCAAAAGACTCCCTCTCCTTTGCCGAGGCTTGTCTCAAGTATTCTGATGACAAGGATACGCGCCTTAACGGCGGCTATGCCCTTAACCCTCAAAATGGCGGCACGGCGCTCGATAAAGAGGTCATCCTCCCCATTGACTATTACGCTCTTAAGGAGCTCAAGGAGGGGGAAATGAGCGCACCCTTTGAGAGTCGCGACCGACTCGGTAACGTTGTGGTCAAGGTCATCCGCTTGGAGCGCATCATCCCGCCACACCGTATGAACTTGAAGGAGGACTATGCTCTTGTCCAGAACCTCGCCAAGTCACAGAAGGAGACTAAGGTCTTTGACCAGTGGTTGGAGAAGAAGCAAAAGAATATGTACATTTGGATTGACAGCCGTTATGCCGACTGTCCGTTTAAGTACGCTTTCTGGAAAACCAAAATGACCCCTAAGCAATAGTGACCCTACGACTCGTGTTGCGGTATGGTGTGATGCTCCTTTTTTCCCTACTCGCAGCCTTAGGTGATTGTTGGAGCTCGGTTGACGTTGCTATCAAGCGCGCGCGTGCTATGAAGCCTCTCCTTTTAGGTGAGGCGTCTGTGCATAGGCTTCTGGGCGATGTGCTCTTAGAGCACGATGGGGCGATCATGAGCTGTGACAGTGCCTACCTTTTCCAAGAGAACAACCGTTTTCGCGCGTATGGGCACGTGGTGATTTTGAGTAAGGGGCTTCGCATTGCGGGAGATTCCCTCTATTACGAGGGCGAGTCGGGCACGGGGCGCATTTTCGGGCAAAACGTTGAGTTGCGCGACACGGTGCAGAATTACACCCTCTGGAGCGACCTCCTCGATTATGATACGCGTGAGAACCTTGTTCGATTTACCACGTGGGGGCGTATGCGCTCAGAGGCGAATGAGCTGGAGAGTCTGCGGGGCGAATACCTTGCCAATCAGAGCCTCTCGATTCTTTCGGGCGAGGTGCGATTTCAGGGCGAGGAGTTGCGGAGTTATAGCGACACGCTCGAGTATCATCGTAACGAGGCGATGCTCTATCTGTGGGGGAACATCCGTATGTATCGTCTCGAGCAGGTCGGGATCTGTAACAAGGGGTGGGATAACCTCCAGAGCAAAGAGTCAGAACTCCAGGGGAATGTAGCTTTCCGAGACAGGGGCGAACACTTCTTTGCCGACCGTCTCTTCATCTACGGTCAGCGTAAAGATCTTGAGGCTTTCGGACATGTCCTTTTGGAAGACTCTGCGCGTCGCGACCGCATTTACAGTCAACATCTCTTCTATTGGTCAGAACCCCGTCGCGTGGTGGCCGACCAACAACCGATGCTTTACCAAGTTGATTCGACCCACGTGCGCCACGACACTCTTTTTATGCGAGCGGACAAGTTTGAGGTGAAAAGCGAGGAGATCGTCCGTGCCGCTGATTCGCTCGGGGAGCGCTTTGACACCGTCTATCACACTTGGGCGCTGGGGCAGTGCCGCAGCTTTCGCAACGATTTTCAGATTGCTTGTGACACCCTTTATCTCAATGGGCGTGACAGCACCTTTTCCCTTATGGGCAAGCCCTACCCCTATTTTTGGAACGAAGAGGCGCAAATTTCCGCCGTCCACATCACGGGCTATTTGGGTAAAAGCGCTCTCGATAGTCTGCTCCTTGAGGAAAAGGTCTTTTTGGGGTCGCATGACCGAGGCGAGTACTATAACCAGATGACGGGGCTCACCATGCGTGCTTACTTGCGAGACAATGCTTTAGATGTCATTCACATCGATGGGGACGGCGACGTCATCTTCTTTATGCGAGAGGACGACGAACTCTTAGGTATTAACCGCGTTAAGAGCCCTCGTTACAAGATCCGGATGGAGGAGGGGCGTGCCGCGCAAGCGACCTTCTATTCTGAGACAGAGTCGCTAATCTCTCCGATTCAGGAGACCGAGCAGGAAGATCGTCTTCTCTATGGCTTTGCTTGGCGCGGAGATTTGCGCCCGACTTCTCCGCGAGATGTCATCCCCGCGTGGTTACACGATCTTGATTTCCACTTTCCCCTCCGCGCCCGTATTGACGCCTGCTATGAGCATGAGGGCGGTGTGGCACGCAAAATGCAGTGGAGGCATAACATCTGACACCGCGAATGAACACCATGATTTTAACGAAGTTGCGCCCATCGTCTGGAGGTCGGGTCGGGGCGGGGAGAGAGCGCTTTCTCTTGCAGGTGCGTCGCGTGCATGGCGCGTTCGTGCTCCTTTTGTGGGGGTTGTTGGGGAGTGCATGGGGGCAAGCGCCTCCGTCGCTAACCTTTTATGTGCAAGGTGCTAATTATCAGACGCAAACTCGCTATATGCAGGGAGAGGCGCGCGACTCTATCTATTTTGTCTTTGGGGAGAAGGAAGTAACCCCCACGATTACCCTTAAGGCAAAGCCCGTGACCTCGCTTGCGGGTACTTTCAAACTCTCGCGCTTTCACACTGATGGCTTGACAAAGTCGTTTGAGGAAAAGCAAACCCTTACGGGCGGCGAAGCCTCGTTTACAGTCTCTGAGCCCGGAGGCTACTTGGTGGAGTTTACTGCGGGGAGTGTGGTGCTCAAGCGGACGCTTTGGGTCTTTTATGACGACATTGCCCTTACGGGGCTTCGTGCGGTGAGCAAGTGTGATGGGCTTACGCTTGCGCCTCTTTTCAATTACGATTTTGACGCCATCCGCTATGACAAGTTCCTCTACTATGACCTCTCGATAGACGACGTGAGCGAGTATCAAGAGATCGGGGCGGGGTATTTTAAGACGGTAAATTGGTTTGATCTACACAATGCGCCCGTAGAGGTGTTTGGATTGTGCCACCGCGGCTCACGCCTCCCCCTTACGAGCGTTTCGGCTATAAGGTCAATGTTGAGACTCTATCGGGCAAGAAGTTTCAGGCAGCCACTAAGGAGCTAGAGCCTGTGGCGACCAAAGCAAAGATGAAGATTGAGATAAACCGCGACTTGGACGGATTGGCCGAACAGTGGGAAAACGGGGGGGAATCTCCGCAGGGGGAAGCTCCGTTTTACATGCGGATGACCTCGGAGGCGGAGAATGCCACGCAACTCCACTTCACGGTACGTAATGATTTGCGGGCTGTGCGACGTGGGCGAGTTGATACGCTCTTTTATGAGACGCTCGCGGCATCGCCTAATGCCGAGGTACGCCCCGCGGCTGAGCTTTTTACCGCAGGGGTTTATCGGGCAGAGCTCCGCACGGTTAACGAGACATCGGGGTGTCAAGACACGCTCCGTATACAAGTGCGGGTAGATTCGGCGCTCCTTTCCAAGAATGCGATCCCCAATGTTTTTTCCCCGAACGGTGACGGCATTAACGACCTCTTTCAGATTATCGAGCGCGACAAGAATGCTAAGTCGCTCAAACACTTTGACGTCGTCATAATGAACCGAAACGGTATCACGGTTTATGAATATCACGGCGACATCCGTAAATGGGATGGCTGGAACGGACGTAGGGACGGTAAGGGTGCGCCATTGCCCGTGGGTGTCTATTTCTATATCGTGCGCGCAGTGGGGTGGGATGGTGTCGAGTTCGCAGGTAAAGAGTATAAAGGGGCGTTGCACCTCTATCGCTAGACCGCGCGGGGAGAAGGGGAATTTGAGAGAGTAAAACTTCGTAGTAGAGTTCTGTATATATGTTTTTTAAGGGTAAGTTCTTGCTCCTAACGCTTATAGCCCTAAGCTTTGTAGGGCTATTGGGGGAGCGTGCTCAGGCGGCAGAGAAGCGGGAACATGGCAATTTGTTGATTCGCTGGTTCAAAGATCAGGAGTACCGAGGCAGTGAGCAAAACTGGGCTATCGTCCAAGACGCGCGGGGGTTGATTTATGTGGGGAACAACGAGGGCGGCGTCCTTGAGTATGATGGCGAGCGGTGGCGGCGCATCCTTGTCCCTGAGAACCGGATAGTCCGTTCCCTTGCTGTGGGTACTACGGGGGTGGTCTATGTCGGGCTTGTCGGCGATTTTGGTTGCCTTGTACCCGATCATCGGGGGGTGCTGCAATACACCTCCCTCCGCAAGAAAATCGAAGAGCCGATAGATAACTTTAGCGACGTCTACAAGACCTACTCGCTGGGCAATACCCTCTATTTCTGTACCTCTAATTACATTTTTTCTTACGACGAGGGCGAGCGACGTGTGCGCGTGCACACCATCCCCCCGATGCATGTCTTCCTATCGTTTAACTTAGGGGATCAATTGGGGGTTACGAGTTTCTCTGATACGCTCCTTTGCTTTGCCGGCAAGCAGTTTGAAAAGCAGACGCTCGCGTTCCCTTATGAGGTGAAAGAACGCCAGATTTACGGAATGCTCCCGCTTGGAGGCGACACCGTCTTGATGGCTATGAATACTTGTCGTTTTTACTACCTATTGCGCAATACGGGGGAGGTCAAGGAGGTTGCCCCGAATTGGGGCGGAGCGGCGTTGCGTTCCCTGCAAGCCGAGGAGGCGATCCCGTATGCACTCAAGCGTTGCCCCAATGGGAATATCGGGGTCGGGTTTATCTTCTCTGAAGATGTGGCTTACGTCGAGCTCTCCCCTTCGGGGAAAGTCGAGCTCGTGTCGGGGATTAGCTCGGGGCTGTCTGACCCTTATGCGATGGATCTCCTCCACTCCTCTGACGGTTCGCTCTGGCTCTCGCAAAACAACGGGATTACGAAGATCGAGCAACAATCAGCCGTCAGAAAGTTTGACGAGTCTAACGGCATCAATGGTGCGGTGCTCGATATTCAGCGTTTTGATGGCGAGCTCTATGTAGGCACGATGTCGGGGGTGCAGAAACTCGTCGAGCGAGACGGACTCTGGAAGTTTGAGTCTATCTCAGGGATCAATCAGCCTGTCTGGGATTTGTTGCCATACTACAATCCGCAGACGGGGGGGAGAACCTTGGTTGCACTTGGGATGTATGCGCTTTATAGTATCCGCAATGATCGTGTGACGCAGTTCGCCACGAGTGATAAGGATGTGCAGTTTGGGGGCTTTGTCCTTTGTGACACCAAGGTCGATGCGCGCACTCTTTACGTAGGGACGCCTACGGGCATTGTGAATCTCTATTTGGAAAACTCGGGCATTTGGACTAAGCGCCCATTCTTTCCCAAAGACATCAGTGATGAGGTGCGTTCCCTCGTCTTAGACTTTAAAAATACCCTTTGGGCGGGGACATTAACCAATGGGGTTTATGTGGTGCGCAATGTCGACTCTGACCATCCGGAGCTACGTCACATTGACGAGCATTGTGGCTTGCCCACGATGGTCAACAATGAGGTCTTTTTCCTCAACGAAGACGTCTATGTCGGTACGGAGAAGGGGCTGATGCACTATGATTGGGCAAAAGACACGCTTACGCGCGTCGATGCGGATGCTAAGCCGCAGTATCTTTCGCGCATCGCGGGTTTGCGTAACCGTGTGGTTTTACAGCGTTACAATGCTGAGGCAGAGGAATATTATATCTCAATGGGGCTCGTCGATGGGCGCGGTCAGATTAGTGGTGACGACACCAAGCCTTTTGCACGCTTCCCAAAACAGTGGTGTGACAAGATTTATTGGGATGACGATAATAGCCTCTGGTTTGCATACGCGTCGCGTCTTTTCAATTATGACTTTTCGGTAAAGCGCGATTATGAAAAACCTTTCCGCGTCTTTGTGCGGAAGGTGCATGCGGTGCGAGCCGATACGGTGCTCTTTGGGGGGACACACTTCGTGTTGCAAGATTCGGTCTACCGTATCCTTGCCGATCAGACAGAAAACCCCGAGCTCCGTCTTCCGTACCGAGAAAACTCGTTGAACTTTGAGGTAGGGGTAGACTTTTTCGAGGGCGAAGGGGTTGAGTATAGTTACCGCCTCCGTAATAGTGGCGACGACTGGACTAAGTGGGAAAGAAAGGCGGATATCCGATACATGAATATCGCCCCAGGCAACTACGAGTTCCAAGTGCGGGCGCGTAACATTTATCAAGTAGAGTCGAACGTGGCGACCTTTAAGTTTGTTGTCAACCCGCCCTTCTATCGCACGATTTGGGCTTACATCATTTACGTCCTTCTATTGGTGGCTCTCGTCTACGGGATCATCCGTTGGAATATGCGGCGTGTGATGGCTGAAAAGCGTCGACTCGAGCAGCTCGTCGACGAACGTACCGCAGAGGTCGTTGCCCAGAAGGAGCACATTGAGGAACAGAATAAGGAGATTATCAATAGCATTAACTACGCTAGTAAGATTCAGCGTGCGGTGCTCCCGACCCCAGAGATGGTTAAGGAGCTCTTCCCCGATTCTTTCTTACTCTTCTTGCCTCGCGACGTGGTCAGTGGCGACTTCTACTGGATGCGCGAGGTGGGCGGAAAGAAGATTTGTGTCATTGCAGACTGTACGGGGCACGGTGTCCCAGGGGGCTTCATGAGTATGTTGGGGGCGACGTTCCTCGATCAGGTCGTTAACTCCCTCCCAGAGTTACACACTGACGAGATCCTCAACCGTCTCCGTGCGGCAGTCATAAAGAAGCTGCGTCAGACCGACCAGATCGGTTCGAATAAGGACGGGATGGATCTTGCCATCTACATTCTCGACGAGCAACGCAAGACGGTCGAGTATTCTGGGGCTAATAACCCGCTCATTATCATCCGTAACGGCGAAGTATTGCAGTATAAGGCTGATAAGATGCCGATCGCGATCTACCTCAAGGGAGACTTGCCATTTACGCGCACGGAGATTGAGCTTCAGCCGGGTGACGTCCTCTACACTTTCTCAGACGGTTATGAGGATCAGTTTGGCGGTCCGCAGAATCGTAAGTTTATGATTAAGCGTCTCAAGGAGCTCCTCGCCGAGATCGCACCTCAAGATATGGATGTGCAGCGCGAAATTTTAGACCGGACGCTTATTGATTGGCAAGGGAGTTACAGTCGTACGGACGATGTTATCGTCTTTGGATTGCGGATACATTAGGTAACTTTGTGCCGGAGAATTCGTTGAGGCAAGAGTAGGTGTGGTGTGGTTTTCTGTGCCCACCTCTTGTTTCTTGTAATTAGAAGATAATAAGAACATTACATGGTAAAAAAAGTACTCACTACTTTAGTGATGTCCCTCTTTATGTTGCCGCTCTTTGCACAGGGTGTGTCGGTAACTGGGGTCGTCACCGCAGCGGATGATGGGTTGCCGCTACCGCAGTTAGCGATTCAGGTCAAAGGCGAGCAGCGAGGAGTCGTCACCGATGCCCAAGGACGCTATAATATTGCTGTGCCGAGTGCTGCCACTGTGCTCGTCTTTTCTTACACAGGCTATGAGACGCAAGAGATCGCCGTGGGAAACCGAACAATACTTAACGTTGTGATGCAGCCCGCTAACGAAGAGATCGATCAGGTCGTTGTCGTCGGCTACGGTACGGGTCGTAAGGTTAGTTCCACGGTAGGGAAGTTGGCGAGCGTAGACCAGAAGAAACTCCAAGAAAAGCCAACTGCGAATGCTATGGATGCCTTGGCAGGTCAAATCCCCGGTCTTTCGGTCTTGACCAATGGTGGCGAACCTTCGGCGCGTGCCTCGTTAACTCTACACGGCGCTGGGTCGTTGCAGGGGAATACGGATCCGTTGTTTGTCGTGGATGGTATCCCCGTCAACAGCATCGATGGTTTGAACCAAAACGACTTTGAACGGGTGGACGTGTTGACCGATGCCTCGGCTACCTCTATTTATGGTTCGCGTGCTGCGAATGGCGTGGTCTATATCACCACGAAGCAGGGGCGGAAGGCTGAGAATGGTACTGTGTCGCTTCGCGCCTCGTATGGGGTGAGTATGCTGGCTTCCCACAAGTTTTATGATGACCATCTTTCCACGCCAGAGTATTACAAATTCTACCGCTCGGTACTAACTGAGGCGTCTGACTTGGCGCAAATCGACCGCGACCAAAACACGTTTGGTAACAACACTTTTGAGTGGTGGAAGTATGTCTATAGTGACTATACCCCTACGCACAACGCCGATGTCGCCTTTCAAGGCGGGAGTCAGAACACCTCCTATTATATCTCGGGCGGGTATTACTATTCGCAAGGGTTGCGTCAAGGCTCGTCATACAATCGTTACAATCTCCGTATTAACCTCAATTCGAAGCTCAACTCGTGGCTGAAGGTCGGGGTCAACACGGGGATTAACTATGCAGAGACCCGTACCAATCAAGACGGGCGTGGCTCAGACGTGGGGCTTGTGAGCTCTATCCGCCCCTATCTTACCCCTTATGACGCCAATGGCAAAGAGGTAGAAGGTCAGCTAATCCCAGGGACGAATATGTACTCCCGCGCGTATACTGACAAAATGAAGATCAGCTGGTACACGAGCCCGAGTCTTACGGCAGCTGGCTATGTCTCGGTAGAGCCCATTCGTGGCTTGACCGTGAAGACGCAAGCGGGGACGGAAGCCAATGGTTATCACTTCTATCGTCGCACGATGCCGAGCTTTGTGGGAAAAGAGGCGGGGTATGCGAGCGAAAGCGAGCGTCAACAGACTCTCTCTACGGTTACCACGACGGCAGAGTATCGCTTCTCGTGGAAAGAGAAGAATCACTTTACCCCCTTGCTGGGACACGAATACATCTACGGCTATACGCGCTCACTCTATGTCTCGACACGCCATTTGACTGACGACCGGCTCTTGCTTCTTGGCAATGGTAAGAACTTTAACGCTAGCTCAGGGTGGTTCGAACACTGGTATAACTCCTTCTTTGGGCGTTTGGAGTATGACTATGATAGTCGTTATTTTGTTGATGCAAGCTTGCGGAACGACGCTTCTTCCCGCTTTGGTAAGAACCGGCGTAATGCGATTTTCTGGTCGGCAGGGGCTATGTGGAAGGCAAAACATGAGACCTTCTTGCAAAGCGTACGTTGGCTCGACCGTTTGGATGTCAAATTTAGTGTCGGGACTAGTGGCAACTCTTCCTTCCCAGACGACCAAGACGAGTGGAAAGAGTTCTACATGCACAACTCGCTGGTCAAGAGTTTCACCCCTTATGACGGTCACCCCAGCTTTACCATAGAGACCCCTGGCAACCCAGACTTGACTTGGGAAAAGCAGTTGAAGATCACAGGTGGGCTCTCGTTCGGATTGTGGGACATCGTTCGTGGCGAACTCTCGGCTTATCGCCGTGTCACTAGTAGCATGTTCTTGAGTGTCCCTGTCCCTTATACGACCGGTTTTCAGAATCAAGTGTCCAATGTTGGGACTCTTTCTAACACGGGGGTTGATCTCCGTCTAGATGTTACCGCGTGGCGCGACGCTAAGGGCAACAACGTGACCCCTTACCTGACTTTCAACTACAATCGCCAACGTATCGAGGAACTCTTTGGTGGTCGTGACTACTGGGTTATCCCTGGCACGGGCGTGGCTTACGTCAAGGGGCATCCCGTCGGTTTTAGTCTCCCCCGTTTCTACCGTATCAATCCCGATAATGGGAAAGCGGAGTGGTATCTTAACAACGTTAACGACTTTAGCGCTGTGCAAACTGACCCAAACAAGGTTACGACCGATTACAGCGAGTCGTTAGCACAGTTGACCGACAAGGTCTGGAACGCGCCGGTTAAGGGTGGGGTCGGTTTCAATGCTGACTTGTGGGGTTTCTACGTACAGTGTGACTTCAACTTTGAGTGGGGCAAGTCTATGTATAACAACGACCGCCAGTTC
>CALHZE010000312.1 GCA_938040915.1 uncultured Bacteroidia bacterium
TAGTCTCGAGGTAGGCGACGGGGGTATTCTCTTTGTTAAGCAGCACGATGTCGGGCGCGCCACATTCGATGCGCTTCGGCTCGTTAATCACACGGAAGCGACTAAGTTCTGGCAAGGACGAGAGTAACTCCACCAACGCTGGGCGCAGGCTGTTCTCTGTCGTGACTCCCGTCTTATATTCTTGCGAAAGGCGTGCAAGGTAGGCTTGTAATGGTGTGGGCATAGCGGCGTTTTGGTAGGGCAAAGATAACAGATGAGCGTCTAAAGGCTTCTAGACTGTTTTTTATGGTGCGCCCCACGGTGTCTTTACGCAACGCGTTATGCTCGCTTACTGCGTTTCCCCTCCCCCACGAGTGACTATTTCGACTAACGGCAAGAGGCTACTCTCTGAGGTCTGTCACCGTTACCCCCTTGAGCGCCTTCGTATCAAGGGCAAAGTTCGTTCGCACCTTAGCATTGGGGTCAAACTTCGTAATCTTTACCACGTAGTTCACCCCGTCGCGTCCGAGGTAGGTAAATTGCGCTGGGTGTAAATTCTTTTGGTAAAGCGCCACGTGGATCTGCGAGTAAGGAGCATTGGTGTCGCGCGGATAAAGCGTAAGGTCATAATAGCGCGTCGTCCCCTCCGTCCGTTCGCCACGAAACCGCGTTCGGAACGTAGCCCCTAGATGAGAAAAGAGCCGCAACGGGTTTTCAATGGGCGAAAGCGAAGCAGTGTCTACCGTATGCACCACCACCTCCTTCTGTGCAGGGCTATACTGCCAACGCGACGCCCCATCAGAATAAAACTCATAGCCCATCCCTGAAAAGTAGAAAGCACGCCCACGCGCCTCGAGCTTAGCCGTATAGGTGCGCGGTGATTTCCATTGCGGGTGTTGAAGCTCAAAGCCCACCTCCGCAGCAAAGCTCTTAAGCGAGGTCATCTTCTCTTCAAAGCGTGCCGCAATCTCTGAACCGCGAAGCTCCTCCTCACCGACAGGCGCTTGGGCATAAAGGAGCAAAAAAAAGGCTACGCCCAGCCCGAAGAAGACCATCAGGCTTAGGCGTAGCAATGTGCGTTGCATTGACATCTATTCGAAATAGTCGTTGAGATACAAGAGCCCCACAAAGAAGGCCACGATAACCAAGACCGTAAAGAGCACCTTCCAGAAGCTCACCGGCGACTTGCCATAGACCTTGCCCGTCATCCCATTCACCACAACTTGATACACCTTCTCCTTATAACGGAACGAAGCCACCCAGAAGGGCAGCACCAAGAGCTTAAACATCTTATCCTCAAGCTCCATATCCATGGAGGTGATCCGCTGTTCGTCCCCCCCAATATCCGAACGTATCAAGTCCTTGGTGGCATCCTCCATCTTCTTGTGTGCAAATTCAAATCCTTGGATAAAGTCTGTTGTATAGATCTGGGTCGTGAACCCCGCAAAATAGGCATTATTGTAGGTCTTGTAAGCCTCGACCTTCCAGTCTGTCACATTGTCAAGGATGCTACGGTCAATGCTGTCTACCGCAGGTACAAGCACGTCGTCAAAGAAGTGAGAGACCGAACCCGCCGCCGGATACCAGCGTACGGTGGTGTGCGCATTTCCCTCACTATCGCGCTCAGTCACCCGCTCACCGCGCTGACCGACATAGGTACAGCTCATCTGCGCATCGTAGGTCCAGAAAGGGAGGTAGAGCCCACTAAAACGCTTACTCCCAATTTCACTCTTGCGCGCCGCATTGGGAGCAAACCACTTGCCTCGAATCCACTTCTTAAAGGCTTCGCCACACTTCTTTTGTGAAAAAGCGAAGGGGACGACATAGTTCGGTTCCCAGAAGGTCGCGAGGTGCGCCTCATTGTTCTCAAGGGGAGAGTCACAAAAGGGGCAACGCTGCGACTGTACGTGTGGGTCAAAGGTCGTCGTCGCGCCACACTGCTTACACGTCACCTCATACGTAGAGTCTCCCCCGTGCTCCTCAACCTCTGTTATACTGACTTTCTTATTCTGAGCTCCTTGCGTATAGAAAGGCGCACGCGTTTCACGCTCTACCCACTCTTCGTAGTCATTTTCTATAATTTCTCCGTCTACGTGGGGGATGGGCTGCGTAGCCTCACAATAGATACACTTCAGTTGCTGAGCCTCGGGCGAATACTGCATCTGCCCGCCACACGACGAGCACGTGAACTGCATCGCACTAGTATTTTCTGCCATTGTTTTAGGTATCAAAAGTTAGTTCATTGGAGGAGGCGTGGGCTGAAAAAGGACAGCAAGCGCAGGCACTGCACTCGCAGGCGTCCACTGCTGCAACCCCGCCATCCAAACCATGGTCGCTGGTGTCAATTGTCCTGCCTGCACCATTTGTTGTAACTGTGCAAAGTCAAACGGTCCTTGTTGCGCCCCATTCAAAGCGACATGCACCGCCAAAACGGGTGCTGCCCCCGGCATCGGTGGTGGCACAGCCCCCGGCATCGGCGGAGGCATCGGAGCGCCGCCCATCGGTTGTCCTGCCATGGGTTGTCCGTAGGGTTGTTGATACTGGGGCTGTTGTGGCTGAGGTTGCCCACCAAATGCTCCTGCCATCTGACCCGCCATCGCCATACCCATACCCATGCCCATCATGCTTTGCGCCATCTGAGCTGCAGCACCAGCCTCGCCACCTTTGCCCATAGAGTCTGCAAACTGCATCTGGGTATAAGTCCCCATATTCTCCTTCCCAATAATGCCCATGCTGGCACGACGATCCAGCGCCTCCTGTACAGCCTCGGGCAGCGAGATGTTTTCCACCAGAAAGGTCGTAAGCTTCAGCCCATACTGCGCCACACTCGGCTTAAGGATCTCTTGTATCTTTTCCGAATACTCGTTGAGGTTCGATGCCATGTCGAGCACGGGCAACTTCGACTCAGCCACCGCATCGGTAAAACGCGTAACAATAAAGTTGCGAATCTGAACAGCGATCTCCTCTGTCGTAAAATCGGGGTTCGTCCCCGCAATCTCGGTAATCAGCGTCTTGGGGTCTTCGTCAACCCGAAAGGCAAATGAACCAAAGGCACGAATCCGAATAGGTCCGAACTCAGGGTCGCGCAACAAGATAGGCTGTTTCGTCCCCCACTTCTGGTTAAGAAACTGCTTCGTATTCACAAAGATCACATCCACCTTGAAAGGGGAGTTGAATCCATGCTTCCATGACCTGAGCGTAGTCAAGAGGGGCATGTTCTGTGTCGTGAGCGTATAGCGCCCCGGGCCGTAAACATCGGCAAACTTCCCCTCGTCCATAAAGATCGCCATTTGCGACTCACGGACTGTGAGTTGTGCCCCATTCTTAATTGCATTCTGAAAGCGCGGGAACTTCCACAAGAGGGTGTCATTGGTTTCGTCCACCCACTCAATGACGTCAATAAACTCGCCACGTATAAAATCCATCAAACCCATTGCCGTGTCTTTTTGGTTCGTTATTTCGCTAACAAAGATAAAAAAGGAATGTAAGTCCGACGTGCCGCCACTCAATTTTGTTTTATAGGGTACAAAAAAGCCGCTCCCCTAAGCGGAGAGCGGCAAGTATCACAGCCTCGTCAGAGAGGAGGACAAGCTTACTTCA
>CALHZE010000313.1 GCA_938040915.1 uncultured Bacteroidia bacterium
CCCCTTCAACATTCGTTGGTCGCGAATTTTTAACACGATTCGTTAATGTCGGTGAGTCTTTCTCCCCAGTCGAATGCCGACAGGGTGTGTGCCTATTTTCGCGAGGTGATGCCCAACCCCCACTCGGAGTTACACTACCTTACGCCTTATCAACTTCTTTTAGCCGTTGTCTTATCTGCGCAGTGTACTGATGTGAGGGTCAACAAGGTAACACCTGCGCTCTTTGAGCGATTTCCAGATCCGCAGACGTTGGCTTCGGCTAGCCCAGAGGAGATACTTCCCTATATAGCCTCTTGTTCGTACCCCAACGCTAAGGCAAATTATTTGGCGGGCATTGGGCGACACCTTATGAGCGATTTTGGTGGTGTTGTCCCCTCTACCCATGAGGAACTTGAGTCGTTGCCAGGGGTTGGGCGCAAGAGCGCCAATGTTATACTGGCGAATGCGTTTAATGTACCGGCTTTTGCCGTGGATACGCATGTGCAACGCGTAGCGGCTCGTTTGGGGCTTACGCAAAATGCTAGAACCCCAGAAGAAACCGAACGGCAGGTGACGGCGCTCATACCCCGAGAGGAGTGGTGGCGCGCGCACCACTGGCTTATTCTTCATGGTCGTTATACGTGTGTGGCTAGAAAACCGAAATGTGAGATTTGTCCTTTTGACGCTTGGTGTCCGAAGGTCGGTGTTATTAAATAACTAATCTGTGGTAATATGATACATTCGCTCCCAGAACTTCCGTATGCACTTGATGCTCTCAATCCGCATCTTTCGCGTCAAACCCTTGAGTTTCACCACGGGAAGCATCACCTCAATTATGTGAATACGCTCAATACACTGATTGTTGGGACGCGTTTTGAGGATGCATCGCTTGAGACGATGGTTTGTGAGGCAGAAGGGGCAATCTTTAACAATGCGGCACAGTTCTGGAATCACAATTTTTACTTTGACGCTTTTGCACCGAACCCGAAGGGGATGCCGGAAGGGGAACTTTTGAAAGCGATCGAACGAGAGTTTGGATCGTTTGATGGTTTCAAGGAGCAGTTTACCAAGGCTGCGGCTACACTATTTGGTTCGGGTTGGGCGTGGTTAGCCAAGAGCGAGGACGGAAAATTGCTCATCGTGCAAGAGAGTAATGCGGGAAACCCGCTCCGGAGTGGGCTTTGTCCGTTGCTTACGTGTGACGTGTGGGAGCACGCTTATTATATTGATTATCAAAATCGTCGTGCTGATTATATTAAGGAGTTCTGGTCGTTGGTGGACTGGTCTGTGGTTGAGGAGCGTTTTTAGTTTGTAAGTCTGCTGGCAACCAGACTTTTTCTTATCTTTGTTTGACTGTTGTCTAAAATGAATATCGTAATGCGTGTAAAAAGACTAGGCTTGTTATTACCAGTGCTTGGGTTGCTTGCGACCGGCTGTAACCCGACGTTGGAGGTGGAGAC
>CALHZE010000314.1 GCA_938040915.1 uncultured Bacteroidia bacterium
ATCCGTTAACGTATCCGGCGGGAAATACTTCGCCCCCTCGGGCAAAAGCTCTAAAATCCACGGCAGTATCTGCTCTAGACCGAAGTGGTGAAGTGCCGACACGGGCAACACCTTCGCCTCTGGCCACCGCGCGCGCCACTGCCCCACCAACGCCTCTAAACTCTCTTGCGTGGCAAGGTCCACTTTGTTGATAATGACCAGCTTCGGGATCGTGAGACCACCGATCGTTGCCAACACCTCTGCGTTCTTGTCCACCTTCTCCACCACGTCGGTAATGTAAAGCAAAAGATCAGAGTCCTCAAAGGTCTGCTTTACGGCTGCGAGCATCGCTTCCTGCAGGGCATAGTGCGGCGATAAAATCCCTGGGGTGTCCGAATAAACAATCTGGTAGTCAGGCGTATCTACTATCCCCAATATCCGGTGACGTGTCGTTTGCGCCTTGTTGGTCACGATCGACAACCGCTCGCCCACCAACGCATTCATCAGGGTCGACTTCCCCACGTTCGGGTTTCCCACGATGCTCACAAACCCCGACTTATGTCCTGCGTTACTCATTCTCTCTATTTCCGTGTTAGACACAAAGATAGCGCCTTTTCTTCTAAAGCGCCCTTCGCGACTCCCGCCACATTCGTTACCCCCTTGTTGGGGATAGGGGCGAGGGGCTTTCTCTACGCAAAAGAATAGTGTTAACCTCTCTAAAAAAAACAAGCGTTGTCTAAAACTACTCCGCTGTACTTGGATGTTCAAGAAAACGCCATATATTGCCCCCTGCTTTTTCCGTAGTCTGCGAATGGGTTTGTGGGCTTTCGCCCGAGACAATCCGTCTTCAGTACTGCGTTTGAGGCGATAACGCCATTCGATGCGCTTTTCTCTTTTGGTTTCGCGCCTCTACGGTTATTGGCTTCAAAAAGCGCACAATTGGTTAACGCTCGTAGCTATCTTATTAACACTTAAACGGTCAATACATGAGTTTTATGAATCTACGCATCCGTACCAAGCTCTACCTAGCGTTTGGTATTGTTCTTTTGAGCGTCCTTGTGGGGTTCGTCTTCGTCTTTTTCCTGAACAGGAGGATGAATGTGGCGGCGGATGTCGAGTCAGAGATCCGCTGGGCAGAAAGTAATTTTACGTTTACCCGTTTTTACTTTCGGATGTACAATAGCTACTTCGACGAAAAGTATCTCTT
>CALHZE010000315.1 GCA_938040915.1 uncultured Bacteroidia bacterium
GCGATTCTTCTCAATTCTATTGCCACTACTCTTCGTGCTAGGGTTCTTCTTCCTCATCCTAAAGCTGCACGCAACGCAGAGGCTTTTACTAGAGAAACTTAAGAAACTCGAGGGGCACAATTCGTCTGCCCCGCAAGTGCCTGTCGTCGGTATAGAGACTTTTCAGCGCTCGATAACCACGTTACGTGGGCAGTTAGAGTCTGCAATCGGAAACTTGGCAGACCAGCAACAGACGATCCTCCGTGAGCTGCGCGCGAAAAGGGAGGTCGGGGGACCGATCGAGGTGAAATCGCAAACAAAAGGCGTAGCACATCGCCTTTATGCAGACGCGATCGGCGCAAGCAAGAATTTTACATTTGTGGGGGCGGAGAGTGGCAACACGCGGATGTTCGTGCTCGAAGTGGCAAACGCGGGCGCGAACGAAGCCAATTTTGACCTCAATCGAGACTCTGACCAATTACGAATTTGGTTAAGCGAAGCCAGAGAGTTCTTCCCGAACAGCAGGGAAGTTTGTGTTATTAGCGGCTCGGCGGGCAATCCCCCAAAATGTGAGACCACCAAGAAGGGAAAAGCTGTGAAAGACGGAGGAACGTGGCGCGTAACGAGCCCTCTCTATTTGCAGCTGTCGTAACAGAAGGTGCGGAATATTGGTGCATAAAGCGCACAGCATGCCTAGTTTCGTTTTGTTTTTTGTCGTGTTAGCAACGCTGATCCTCTCGCTACAGAGTTGGCTTCTTTTTCATATCTTTCGTAAGGCGAAGACACAGAACGAGTTGTTGGAGAGGATGGTCAGAAACTCGGATAGCCGATTCTCTCTCCTTGAGCAACAGTTCGCCGCAACCGCAGCGTGTGGATCGGTCAATGCTCAGCATTTCGAAGCAATGGTCGCGCAAATGGCGCGCGTCTTCGAAAAACAGCAGGTATTGGTCGACGATTTGCGCGTGCTCCACTCTGATGACGTCGTCGGGGGAAATGCAAAGGTGCTGACCGAGTGGAAGAGCATACTTCCCGAGATGGAAAAGTTTGGCATCTTCTTCTCGAGTCTCAATGCCTATCTGAGTGACCTGTCAAAGCTTACTGTGCGACTAGATGAGCACGAGGAGAGGATGCACTCGGTGGAAAGGATGGGCAACTATTTTGTACAAGCGCTCAAGCAGCTAGAACATCACACAGAGGTCGTTGAGAATGTCCGTTACGACATGCGCACAAGTGTGACTAAGGGGCTCGAAGAGTGGAATCAGTCACTGCTTACGCTGCAACATGCCTACTTAGACACGGTGGAGACAATGCAGCGCGATTATCATGCGCGTCTTGCGAGCATCCAAGAGGAACTTGACGCCGATGCCGCCCAAAAGTCCTCGATGCGGCGTGTAAGGCAACTTGCCGAGGCGAAACGATCGCTCGAAGAGGTGAAAGATCTGCTCCACGCCTTGTTAGAATACGCTCAGTTACAAACCCGTTATGTCGCCGAGCTTTCCGAGAAAAAAATGTAGTGCCATGTGTGGCAATCAACACACCCTAAGCAATTTTTAAGATGAAAAGAAGGTCTTTATGTTTCTTGTTGGGTAGTCTGTTCCTCATGTCTGTATTATCTTTTTACATGGGTTGCACGCCCCCACAGCGGCGATCGCGGACGAGTTCGACAACGCCCAAAGAGACGCCACAGTACCCTAAAGACGACGATGGTGCTTCCTCCCCCAGCGAGACCGCTCCACGAGGTGGTAATAGCGGGGTGAGTGTGCCGCCGAGCAAGGGGAGTAGGGACGAGTTGAAACCTGAGGCGCTTTTTGCGAAATGCAACCCTGCGGTGTTCACGATTCGTACTCGCTCGGGGCAAGGTTCGGGCTTCTTTATTAACGAGAGTGGGCTTGCGGTGACCAATCATCACGTGCTCAAGGGCTCTACGAATGCCACGATTTACATGCCAAACGGCAAGCAATATAGCGTCAAGGAGATTCGCTATTCTGACAAGGGGCAAGACTATGCGATTTTTACTGTAGACCTCTCGGGTTCTGTGCCTTACCTTTCGCTCTTTAAAGGAAAGCCTAAGATCGGCGAGAAGGTCTATGCCATCGGTTCGCCCCAAGGGCTAGAAAATACCTTTACCTCTGGGATTGTCTCTCAGCTTCGAGGCGACTATCAGATCCAGATCGATGCCTCGACCGACCACGGTAGTAGTGGCGGGGCATTGCTTAATGCGCATGGTGAGGCAATCGGTATTACCTCCGCCGGCATGTCAACGAACCTTGGCGCGAACTTAAACTTTGCCATAAGCACCGAGCTCATCCGCGAACGCCTCGGGTGGAAGTAGGGGCTGTGGTTAAGGGACAAGTTAAAGGGTAAGAGAAGCTTCGATGCTGAAACGTGTTCTTTTGTCTTTGCTGCTGATTGGGGCAGTGTGGATAGGGTTCGTCTCGTGTGCCTCGCCCTCCTCAGATGGCGAAGAGGCGGCTAGAGCTTTTGTGCGTTGTGAGCAAAAAGCGTTTGAGTTCCGAAAAAGGAAGTATAAAGAGCTCTTGGAGAACTTTAGCTCGTATGACTTCAAGAGGCGAAGCGAGGTGCGGGAGTATGTAGAGCGGATCGACGCCGAGGCGGTCGTGCATTCTGAGCAAGCGCAGGCAGCAGCCGAGGAGCATTATCTACGCGCAGCACGGAAGTATGCTAGCGACTATCGGGAGGCGCTAGCTTTTGAAGAAGCCTTTACCTCCTATCGTGCGCAGCATGGGGTTGATGAGTCGGAACTTCGCGCTGAAAAAGACGCGATTGAAGAGCGAATCAAGCGGATGAGCTCCCCATTGCCCGACAGAGAACAGCTGATGGAAGATCTGATCGGACGCTCAATAACCGACCAGCGCGACGGGTATCACAAACAAGGGTGGTCGTGGGAGTTCCAAGAGGGTGATATCCAAGAACTCGAGATCCTGAAGGCGAAGAAGGCGGGTAATGAGTATGTCTTAGACGTGAGGTTGGTCTTTCAGCGTGGGGGCGGTGCACAAGAGGCTCACGTCTTGGTGACGTATGGCCTGAAAGCGGGCGAAGATTGGGCAATAGAGTTCATCGAGAGTCGTAGCCTTGCGATGGTGCGTACGGGGAAATATGATCGATGTGTTACCATCGAGCGGCGTTGGGAGGGGTTCTTAAATATTGGGGGTTATGTCCTTGATTTTACTAATCATTGTGATGTCGCTCTAGTCGTAGCGGGCAAGCTCTATGTGGAGCATGTGGGATGGAAACGCTTCGCCGTGGTTGTGCCCGCGAGCAGCAAAGAGTCGATCGGGGGTGGCTTCCAGTCTTATATAGAGGACTATAAAGTCGATTTCATCGAGCGCCCATAACTCCCCCGTCTTTGTCTTTTTGAGAGTATCGGTGATTATAAAATGAAGCATTACCCTATCTCTTCCGGATCACTTTCGCGCTTACGTTTTGGGTTTTTACTAGTCGTGTGCCTCTGTGGAGTACTCTGCCACGATGTGGCGTGGTCACAAGACCTGCGCGCCAAGATCCGCGAACAGGAGCTGCGTCTTAAGTATCAAAGGGAGGATATCGAGCGCCTAGAAACAGAGAATAAAGAGCTTCGCAGAAGAAAGGAGCAGCTCGGTTCTGCGAACAACGAACTAAAGAAGAGTGTGGAGAAGGCGTGGGAAGAGATTAGGGCTATAAAGCAGAACCGATTGACAAAACACGATTCCTTGCGCAGAGAGAATGAGGCGCTAAAAGAAGAAATTGCCGCAAGTCAAAAGGAAACGCTCTCCTTGCGCGCAGGGTATGAGGAGAGAGGTAAGATCATCCAAGACTTGGATCAGCGCGTCATGATGCTTGAGGGATCGCGGTATCATAATCCGTTGATGTGGGTATTTATGGTGCTGTTTCTCATCTCGTTATATATTGCCTTGCTTTTGCGACACCGCATGCGGCGGTTGCGCAAAAGCAAGGCGTCAGAAGCGCCTACGCCGACCTCGCCGCCGAAGGCGGTCTCTATCGATTGTTTTGCTGAAACGATCGATAGTAATGGTATCTTTACGCGCATATCGGGGCAAGCTAGCGACGAAAAGAAGTATGTCTTACAATCATTACCTAACGACGAGACACGCGCTATTTTCAGCCTTAATCAAGCCTCGCGTTACTATCAGCATTGGGTTGATGATCCGTCTCTATTTCTCAAGCAAGGCGTTGAGGTTGCCGTGATGTCGCGCGAGACGCACGTCCCTGAGTTCCTCGCTATGCACGTGGGGTTTGCGGTCTACAAACGTGGTGAGTGGCACGTAGTGCAGCCGATCTTGCTCGAATGGAGCTAGAGCGCAAGTGTGTCAACACTCAGTACGGCGCGTGCAACTGTCGCGATCTTCCCAAAACGGACGCATCGCCTTGTGTCCCTTTCGCAGAGCTCGTCGCCCCCGATGTCCACGTAGGACTCAAAACAGAAAACCCCGCCTTTTATGTACATTTGTGCGGTACGTAACTAATGCATTAGGCAAAAATGGGACACATTGTGGGCATACATGCTCGACAAATTTTAGACTCCCGCGGTAACCCCACGGTTGAGGTTGAGGTCGGCACTTCGGTCGGCGCTATCGGTACAGCAGCCGTCCCTAGCGGCGCATCAACGGGCGTGCACGAGGCGGTCGAACTCCGCGATGGCGATAACGGCAAATTCCTCGGCAAAGGCGTCCTCCGCGCTGTGGACAATGTCAACACCGTGATCGCCGAGACGCTCAAAGATTTTGATGTACAAGAGCAACGCCTCATCGACTCGGTGCTCCTCCAGCTCGACGGAACGCCCAATAAGGAAAAGCTGGGCGCGAATGCCATCCTCGGGGTCTCGTTGGCTGTGGCTCGCGCGGCGGCGCAAGAGGTGGGGCTACCCCTCTATCGCTACATCGGCGGCGTCAATGCTCACGTCCTCCCCGTCCCGATGATGAACATCCTCAACGGAGGGAAGCACGCCGACAACCCGCTCGACATCCAAGAGTTTATGATCATGCCGGTGGGTGCCCCGACCTTCTCGCGCGCTCTGCAAATGGGGGTCGAGGTCTTCCACCACCTCAAGAGTGTTTTGAAGAAAGCGGGCTTTGCGACAAACGTAGGTGACGAAGGTGGCTTCGCGCCCAACCTCCCGACCCACGAGGCAGCGCTCGACGTGATTATGCAAGCGATCGAAAAGGCTGGCTATAAACCCGGTGACGACGTACAGCTTGCCCTTGACGCGGCCGCATCAGAGTTCTACGACACCAAGACGCAGAAGTACACCATGGCGGCATGCAAAGATCCACTCTCGGCTGCCGACATGATCGCCTACTGGAAGGAGCTAACCCAAAAGTACCCGATCGTGAGCATCGAAGACGGGCTCGCCGAAGATGACTGGACGGGCTGGACCGAGCTCACCAAAACCTTGGGCGAAAAAGTGCAGCTCGTGGGGGACGACCTCTTCGTGACCAACGTTGCACGTCTCACCGAGGGGATTGAGAAGGGGGCGGCCAACGCCATCCTTGTGAAAGTAAACCAGATTGGTACGCTCTCTGAAACCATCGATGCGGTACATATGGCCGACATCCACGCGATGAACGCCATCATCAGTCACCGCTCTGGCGAGACCTCTGACACCACGATAGCCGACCTTGCCGTAGCCCTCAATAGCGGGCAGATTAAGACCGGCTCCGCATCGCGTTCCGACCGCGTGAGCAAGTATAACCAGCTCTTGCGCATTGAGGAGGAGCTGGCAACTACGGCGCGCTTCCCAGGACGCAACTTCCGCAAGCAACACTAAGACGCTGAGTGTGCGAAAAACACGTTCTTATCAAGATTGACGGACGTATCACGTTGCGGTCGCACAATGGAACGCAGCGTGTGTGTTATTGAAAGTTAAATGTATTGGACGGACGCAACGTGATGCGTCCGTCCTTTTTTTGCTCCGCTCGTAGCCCCCGCAGCCTAGCGTGACGGCGCTCTTTTTGTACCAAAAACGTAACTTTGCCGTATAACAGGAGAAGGCAAAACGGTATATGTGTGGAAAGGCTCGCGTGCGTAAGACCCTAGGAAGGGGACTCTCGCCCTACGGAGGGGGCGTGCGGTGGTACGCGCGCGCGGGGCTTTGCCTCGCGTTGTCGCTGCTCTCTCTGATGCCAGTGTGGGCACAAAAACCGGTGGAGACAGATCCTTATCCCTCCCTAACCGCTTTTCTGAAGCACCGCGCTTTTTACCAAGCCGAGCAAGAGATCAGACAGCGTATTGACGCGGGCGACACCGCTCTCCTCTTGCGAGACTATGCTGCCGAGGTCGCTTTGGCGCGTCACAGTGGCATGGCTCAGGCGGTGCAAAATCTAGCGACGCTCCCTCCTACGCCGCGACGGCTTTACCTCTTAGCAAAGCTACAGAGCTTGTGTTACCAGTTTGAGGCAGCAATCGCCTCTTACGAGACCTACGAGGCGGTGGCTGACAAAATGCTCCTCTCAGAAATTGAGGCGCAACAGTGCGTCATCGAGTGTCGGAATGCATTACAGCTTCTGCAGACGAGCTATCTCCCCGTGCTCTATCGCCAGAGCCGCACCTCGTGGGACTCGGTCTCTGAGCACCCCCTCCTAGCCCACCTTCCCTATCGCTTGATCCCCCTCCCCGCAGCCCTTTATGGCGAATTTGACGATGCGCGGGTAGTGCCCCCTACATACGTGGCTTACCCCGACTTGCTTGCCGTCGGGGCACGTGTGATCTTTGCCAACCGGCGTTCGAAGCTTGGGCAGCGCGACCTGTTTGCCACGACCTTTCGCCACGACCAGCTCTGGTCACCTCCCGAAGAGGTGGGGCGTGTCGTCAATACCGCGTTTGATGAGGCGCTGGGGATTCTCTCACCCGATGGGCAAACCCTCTATTTCTCTAGTCGCGGGCACTATGGGATGGGGGGCTACGACATCTTTCGCTCTACGTATGACCCAACGCTCCGCCAGTGGACATCGCCCGAAAACTTGGGCTTTCCTTACAATTCCCCCTTTGACGATTACCTCTTTGGCACACCCGACGCCAATGGGCGAGTGGTCATCGCCTCTACGCGCGGGGTGAGTGTCGATAGCCTCCAGCTTTTTATGCTCTCTTATGACCCCGCGCAGTTGGGGGAGCGACTCGCCGCGGGCGATGACCTAGAGGCAAGGGCGCGATTTGAGTATCCCACCCTCGCCTCGACGCTTACGCCGGCGGTGGTCTCTGAGCGACAGAGCGCCGAGCAACAGACCGAAAAACACTTCCGCGACGTGGACGCAGACCCTGAGTATCAGGAGGCGCTGCGCCTCGGTTATGCGGCACAACAGACCGCTGACTCGGTGCGGAAGACCCTCGAGGTGCTGCGCGAGCGGCTCTGGAATGTGAAAACCGCCGAGGAACGGAAACTCCTCGAAAAGCGCGTAGCGGGACGCGAAAACGAGATGCTCGCGGCGCAACGGAGTGCCGACACTTATTTTGCAAAGGCGAGTCTCATTGAGCAGGAGTATATCACGGGGGTGCGCAAACTCTTAGGTCATTCGCAAAGTGCGGGAGCCTATACACAAGATGTCCCAGAGCACCTTTACGAAGCGAAACCCGCGGCTGCGGTGATGCAACCTGTCGAACTAAAAGCCTTGGCTGAAATCGCGCGACAGTCGTCTCTCTTCCTGCGTGAAATAACCTCGCTGTGCGAACAGTATGACAACATCCATCGGATGTTAAACGACTCTACCTCTTCGACCGTCGATATCGGTAAAGCCGAGCAGGCGGCGGCTCAGCAGAGCCAAATCCTCGTAAAGAAGTATGGGGGGAATGTCGAGACGCGCCGGCGTATTTTCTCACAATGCCTTGCCGTTTCCTACATGAAGGGCGAGCGCACGGCGAAAAACTCGATTTTCGCTGCCGAGTCTAAGGCAAAAGAATATTACCTATTGGGGCAAACTTTGGTGAATAACAAAGACATCCAAGACGAGGGCGAAGCGGCTTTCTTTGCCATGTTAGCCGCCGAGGTCGGCAATCTCTACTATGAGGTCGGGTTCTCTTATGCGTGGAACATGGAGGCGTACCGCGCCAAAGTCGAGAAGCGCATCGAACGTTATCAGACGTTGCTCAACCTCGATCGTGTGGCGCTTGTGCCTAACGAACCTGTTACGACGAAGCCTACGCCGGCGGAGGTCGTCCCAGGGGAGGTGCGCCCACGACCTTCGGTTACAGCCCCCACACTTGTGCTCAAGCCCGATGCTGAAGGGTTGACGATTGTCGATCCGTCGCCTTATGCATCAGAGGGGGAGGTGCCGCGTGACCTACCGCAACCCCAAGGGGTGATTTATCGCCTTCAGCTCGGGGCATACTCCAATCCGATTGACCCAGCGCTTTTCCAAGGGATGTACCCGATTATCGCCGAAACTTTGCAGGGGGGCAAGATCCGCAAGTATTATGCGGGAGCCTTTCGTCTGAAGGAGGAGGCTGAGAAGGGAAAGCAGATTACGACGCGGTGTGGTTTTCCTGACGCATTTGTCGTGGCGTGGTATAATGGGCGTCACGTGACGTTAGCCCGAGCCCAATCGGTCGAAAAGGAGGATATCCCCACACAAGAGGTGTCGCAAGAGGTAGTCGCCAATGGGTATGTGGTGGTGATTGGTTGTTATGACGGAGCGTTGCCGTCGGAGGTGGCGGCTACGGTGAGTCTTCTTGCTCCGGACAAGGAAATTACCTCGCGTGTGACGCCAGAGGGCGTGACCCAATATGGGGTTGGCTACTATCCGCAGCGTGTGCAGGCGGAGCGGTTGCGTGACAATCTCCTCGCGAGTGGCTTGCTGGAAGCGCGTGTGGTGGGCGCATCAGAACAGTAACATCTGACGGGGGCAATCCGCATGTTTTCTGCTTTTGTCGGACGCATCTATTGCGTCTATCTTGAGCTGTATCGTCTTGTCTATCAACGAATTGTACGGTGATACGGCGTTGCGGGTGCAGTAGGCTTCCCCCTACGTTGTCAATAGCGACGTTTTGCAACATTCTAAGCCTTATTCTCGTAAATAGATAAAACGAAAGTGAATTTCGCACGGAATGTGCCGCACAGTGCGGAACAGCCGTTTGGAAAAGAGACGGGGAGTGTGTACTTTTGCGCTAGTTTTCTGTATCGTGTAAATACCACAAAAGAAATGATCATTGTACAAGTAAAAGAAGGCGAACTCATTGACCGTCCCCTCAAGCGTTTTAAGCGTAAATTTGACCGTACGGGGACGATGCGAGAGATCCGCCGTCGTACGGCTTTTACCAAGCCTTCTATCCGTCGCCGCGAAGAGATCTTGCATGCGCGCTATATCCAGCAGATGCAGGATCGCGAAGCACAGGCGTAGCGTGTCAGATCGGTTGTTTTTCTCTAGCCTGAGAAAAACAACAGGGTGGGGGAGTGTGTGAAGCAAAGTTCTAACGCAGATACCAAGAGAGGGAGAGAGAAAGATGGCTCTTGACGGCGACCTTTGCAGTCGGTTTATGGACTTCCTGAAGTATGAGCAAAGACGCTCGGCGTATACGATGCGTGCATACGAGCACGATGTCCGAGCGTTCTTTGAAACGCAGGGAGTGAAGGATATCGACCTCAAGGCGTGTCAGGCGGTGAGTGTGGCAAAGGTGAGGGGGTGGCTTGCAGCGTTGCTGAGAGAGAACAACAATCCGCGTACGGCGAGCCGTTATTTGGCGTCGCTTACGAGTTTCTACAAGTATTTGATGTTGATGAATCTTTGCGAAGCAAACCCCGCTGCCGCAGTGCCGCGTCCGCGAGCACCGCAGTTCCTTCCCGCCTTTCTCTCAGAGGTGGACGCAAAGCGTCTCTTCGCTCTAGAGAATTTTACACCAGACTGGGAGGGGCGGCGCGATCGCTTACTCTTGCTTTTGCTTTATACCCTCGGATTGCGCCGAGGCGAACTCGTTGGGTTGAATTGGGGAAACTACAACGCGCAGGAACATACCCTCCTCGTCTGTGGCAAACGCTCAAAGCAACGGCTTATGCCTGTGACGCTTGAGGTGACGAGGCTTTTAGATGCCTACCGTGTGGAAACGGCGGAGATCTTTGCCCTCTCGTTGGAAGGAGAGTTGCCCTTGATGGTCGATAATAAAAACGAGCGCGTTTCACCTGCTTTTGTCTATTGGGTGGTTAATCAGCACATCCGCGAGACCACGGCACACCAAGGACAGGCGAGTCCGCACGTGTTACGCCATTCGTTTGCTACACATTTGTTGCAGCACGGGGCAGATATTGTGTCGATTAAAGACCTGTTGGGGCACTCCTCGCTTAGGGCAACGCAGATTTATACGCACGCTGATCTCAATTTGCTTAAAAAGAGCTATTTAGAGGCACATCCGCGTGGACACTTGAAAACGAAACCTCCCTCCAAACAGGAGGATAAATAAAAGTAAGATGGCAGACTCTATGGTGCGTTACGAATTCCATAATTTGGAATTGTCTGAGAATCAGAAGAAAAAGATGGAACAGAAGATCGATAAGTTGATTCGCTTCGATGCTTCGATTCATTCTGTGGATGTGAATATCCGAGGAATCGGTGAGCCGGTTCGTTCGTTCTCTGTCGATATTCGGATGAATGCGCGCGGAGCATTTTTCGCGTCGGCAGAAGGGGGAACTTTTGAGGAAACTTTAGACACGGTTTGCGATGCGCTACACCGTCAATTAGACCGTAGGGACGGGAAGCGTCAGCAAAATCGAAACGAGGACGTTAGGGACTTAGTGTCTGAGTCGTAGTGGGTTAGCTGATCAGCGACTAAGGACGCACTCCGTTAGATTTGGAAGTTTCGAAAAAACACTATACCTTTGTGCGTTGTAAGCGTTGATTGTGGGTGGCCGATGTAGCTCAGTTGGTTAGAGCGGCTGATTTGTAATCAGCAGGTCGTGGGTTCGACTCCCTCCATCGGCTCTTGAAAGTGTTGTTCTTTTTTTTTCTTTGGGGAGATACCAAAGCGGTCAACTGGGGCAGACTGTAAATCTGTTGGCGATGCCTTCGTAGGTTCGAATCCTGCTCTCCCCACTGCTTCGACGAGTGTTGCGTATGTGTCTGGGTGTGTTGAGATGATGCGTACACTTGGCTTGTTGCGGTAGTAGCTCAGTCGGTAGAGCATCAGCC